>NZ_JADBQK010000016.1:0-184262 GCF_014895885.1 Enterobacter cloacae complex sp. P17RS | reverse complement strand
GTGGCGTGCCAGTGGTCACCGGAACGCGCTTCGATAATGCGATAGGATGACGCACCTTTTTCTTCCGCTTTTTTGTTCAGCATCTCATGCATGTCCATTGGAGACGTGCCAACAGCGCCGACAGAAACCGTACCGATTGCCTCACGGGATTGCGCCTGGTCAGCATTAATAGCGTCAGCCGCGAAAGCACCGAAGGACAGGACAGACAGGACGCTCAGCGCCGCTACAGTAGTTTTGATTTTCATGATTCTTACCTCGTCGAATTTTTTAGTGGGGTCTTGTTTCGTGACCCTCATCACAAAATCAAGTATACACTAATAACGTAAAAAATTAATACCAGACTAATGGTTTCCCTTGTTATTACGTGTTAAACACGCTTTTTTTTATAACCTAATTGCATAATGTTGGGTCTTTTATGAGCAATTTGTGTTGTTATTTATAAGAAAATCATAGGGATAATGCATTTTGATTTTTTGTGCGATTTGCGGGATTGCTATTCACTGGATGAATGTTAATGAGTGGTAAAAAGCACTAATCGTCAAAGCAAGGGCAGTGAAATAAAGGGGGAAATGATGCGAGAGCAGAATGATCCCCGCAGCGGCGCTACGGGGGAGGGCGCATTACAGTTCCTGTTCGAACAGAACCAGAATCGCTTCGTGGAGATCCTTCACGGAGAAACCGCTAGCCGGGGTGGTAAAGATGGTGTCATCACCGGCAATGGTGCCGAGAATACCCTCTGTTTTACCTAACGAGTCCAGCATGCGGGCAATCAGCTGCGCGGCACCCGGGCTTGTGTGGATGACCACAACGGCGTCGTTATAGTCGATATCCAGAACCAAATTCTTGAGCGGGCTGGAGGTGGTCGGCACGCCAAGTTCAGCCGGCAGGCAATAGACCATCTCCATCTTGGCGTTGCGGGTACGCACCGCGCCAAACTTGGTTAACATGCGGGAGACTTTCGACTGGTTGATATTATCGAAGCCTTGTTCCTGCAGCGCCTGAACAATTTCTCCCTGAGAACTGAATTTCTCTTCTTTAAGTAGCGCCTTAAACGCTTTTACCAATTCTTCTTGCTTAGACGAGCTTCGCATAAGTCACCCGGAATATGACGAAAGAAACAACATTATTATGCATGTGGATGAATTTTTATGCAAATTATCTGCTCAACGGCAGGCTGAAATAATGTTATGAAAGGGAGTGATTTTATCAGATTTCGTTATCAGAAAACATGCCTGGGTCACGCCGCGCAAATAAGCTTAAAAGTAAATTAAATGTTATCAAAATGATGTTGTTTTGGTGGCGTGGCAGGGTGTATTGTAACCACCTCTTAATTCGTTGCCATCTGTCGTCGGATAGCTTTCTGGTGAGAGATAAAGTCGTGTGACCTCAAATTCTTTAGCTTCGAAAATTGTAATTAAAGACATGCTGATTTAAGGTCGCGGCAACGGATTTACAGATACTTAAGTTAACCATAATAAGGAGTTTAGGATGAAAGTCGCAGTCCTCGGCGCTGCTGGTGGTATCGGCCAGGCGCTTGCCCTACTACTGAAAACCCAACTGCCTTCAGGCTCAGAACTCTCCCTGTACGATATTGCTCCGGTAACCCCAGGCGTGGCGGTTGACCTGAGCCACATCCCGACCGCTGTAAAAATCAAAGGCTTCTCCGGTGAAGATGCGCGTCCTGCGCTGCAGGGTGCTGACGTGGTCCTGATTTCTGCAGGCGTGGCGCGTAAGCCAGGCATGGATCGTTCAGACCTGTTCAACGTCAACGCGGGCATCGTGAAAAACCTGGTGCAGCAGATCGCTGAAGTGTGCCCGAAAGCATGCATCGGTATCATCACTAACCCGGTGAACACCACCGTTGCTATCGCAGCCGAAGTGCTGAAGAAAGCGGGTGTGTACGACAAAAACAAACTGTTCGGCGTGACCACGCTGGATATCATCCGCTCCAACACCTTCGTTGCTGAGCTGAAAGGCAAACAGCCAACAGAAGTGGAAGTGCCGGTTATCGGCGGCCACTCTGGCGTGACTATTCTGCCTCTGCTGTCGCAGATCCCGGGCGTGAGCTTCACCGAGCAGGAAGTAGCTGACCTGACCAAACGAATCCAGAACGCGGGCACCGAAGTGGTGGAAGCGAAGGCGGGTGGCGGTTCTGCAACCCTGTCTATGGGCCAGGCGGCTGCACGTTTCGGTCTGTCACTGGTTCGCGCCCTGCAGGGCGAGAAAGGCGTTGTTGAATGTGCTTACGTTGAAGGCGACGGCGAACATGCCCGCTTCTTCTCTCAGCCGCTGCTGCTGGGCAAAAACGGTATTGAAGAGCGTAAGCCTATCGGTACGCTGAGCGCGTTTGAGCAAAACGCGATGGAAGGCATGCTGGACACGCTGAAGAAAGATATCACTCTGGGTGAAGAGTTCGTTAACAAGTAAAACGAAGTGTCTCCCGTAGGCCGGGTAAGCGTTAGCGCCACCCGGCAAAAAAACCGAAGCCAGTAAGTGCTTCGGTTTTTTTATGGGGCTAATTTGTTGCCGGGTATTCCTGAATCGTCACGTGCAGCGTCATTTTCTTATCGTTGCGCATGATTTCCACAGGGATGATTGAGCCAGGGCGAATTTCGGCCACCTGGTCCATCGTCTCCAGGGCAGAGACTGCCGGCGTGCCGTTGACCGACACGATGACATCATTAACCTGAATCCCCGCATTAGCCGCCGGGCCACCCGGTGCCACCTCGTTGACGACGATGCCCTGAATCTGGTCGATACCGCCGCCCTGAGTATGCATTGGCGCAATTTCGCGCCCGCCGATACCGATATAGCCGCGGATCACGCGTCCGTCGCGGATCAGCTTATCCATAATCTTGGTCGCCAGCTGGAACGGAATAGCAAAGCCGATCCCTTCCGGCGTCTCGCCGTCGTTGCTTTTATCGAACGAGAGGGTGTTGATGCCCATCAGTTCGCCCAGCGAGTTGACCAGCGCGCCGCCGGAGTTGCCGTGGTTGATTGACGCATCCGTCTGCAGGAAGTTCTGCCGTCCTGACGGGTTGAGGCCAATTCGACCGGTCGCGCTGATAATTCCCTGCGTGATGGTCTGGCCCAGGTTGTACGGGTTGCCGATCGCCAGCACCACATCGCCGATGTGCGGCGTACGTTTACGGTTGATCGGAATGACCGGCAATCCGCCCGTGGCGTTAATCTTCAGCACGGCCAGATCGGTCAGGCTGTCTGAACCCACAAGCAACGCCTCAAACACGCGGCCATCCTGCAGGGCGACGATGATCTGGTCGGCATCGTTGATCACGTGTTTGTTCGTAATAATGTAGCCGCGCTCGTCCATAATCACCCCGGAGCCAAGGGTGCGGATCTCAAGCTGGTTATGTGCTGAGCTGTTGAGGCCGCGGTTATAAACGTTAACCACGGCAGGGGCGGCACGGCGAACGGCCTGGTTATAGGTCGCCGGCGTTTCATCCGTGCTGTCGAACTGGGGGGCAGACAGCTTATTAAACTGACGCAAAGACGGCATCGCCAGCAGCAGCAGGCCAGCGACAATCAAACCGATGACAATGGAACGTAAGAGCTTTAAAAGCATGATGCGCGTGTCGTGAAAAAAGGAACGATTTGCAGCATAACATGAGTTATCCGGACATCACACGCAGCGGTGATGTCCGGGATCGCAAATGCTTAGCGCAACAGAATGTAGATAGACTCATTACCACGCATGACCTGCAGGGCAATGACCGCCGGTTTGCTCTCCAGCACCTTGCGCAGTTCGGCAATGGACTGCACGCGATTGCGGTTCACGCCAATGATGACATCTTCCTGATGCAATCCGGCCTGCGCGGCAGGGCTGCTCTTCTCGACGGTGTCCAGGCGAATGCCTTTCGTACCGTCTTTCAACTGCCCATCGCTTAGCGTTGCCCCTTGCAGCGCCGGGGCGATAAGCTCCGCGCTGGCAGAGGAGGAGGTGCTTTTATCCAGCGTCACTTCGACGTTCAGCGGCTTACCGTCACGGATCAGGCCCAGCTTCACTTTGGCCCCCGGTTCGGTGGTGGCGATACGCGAACGCAGTTCAGCAAAGCTGCTCAGCGGCTTGTCGTTAAGGCTGACGATCACATCACCCGATTTAATGCCTGCTTTTGCCGAGCCGGAGTTTGGCAGCACTTCACTGACAAACGCACCGCGCTGCACGTTGATATTGAACGCTTTCGCGATATCCGCGCTCATCTCCATGCCTTTAATACCCAGCAGTCCACGTTTGACTTCGCCGAACTGGATTAGCTGCTGCGCCAGCGTTTTAGCCATATTGCTCGGGATCGCAAAGCCAATCCCAATGCTGCCGCCGCCCGGAGCCAGAATTGCCGTGTTAATGCCAATCAGCTCGCCGTTAAGGTTGAGTAATGCCCCGCCGGAGTTGCCCCGGTTGATTGAGGCATCGGTCTGGATGAAGTTTTCCAGACCTTCCAGATTCAGGCCACTGCGTCCCAGCGCAGAGATTATGCCGGAGGTGGCGGTTTGACCTAAACCAAAGGGGTTGCCCACGGCGACGGCAAAATCACCGACGCGCAGCTTGTCGGAATCCGCAATGGCAATCTGGGTCAGGTTGCTCGGGTTCTGCACCTGCAATAGCGCGATGTCGCTCTGATCATCGCCGCCAATCAGTTTGGCATCAAATTCACGACCATCGTTCAGCTGGACGCTGATTTTATCGGCCTGGCTGATGACATGATTGTTGGTCAGAATATAGCCTTTAGCCGCATCAATGATGACGCCAGAGCCCAGGCCTTCAAAAGGTTGAGCCTGCTGGTTGGGGGACTCATCGCCAAAATATTTTTTCAGTTCTTCCGGTACGCGCTGGCTTTGAACCGCCGTGCCTTCTACCTGAACGCTCACGACCGCGGGCAACACTTTTTCCAGCATCGGCGCGAGGCTGGGAGTGGCTGCCTGTCCCGGCACCTGCGAAGGCAGCGCCGCACCGGCAGGGAAGGACGCCGAGAGAGATAACCCGACACTTAACGCTATTGCGCTCAACAGCTGGTTTTTTTTCTTCATTGATGCTGACTCTCGTATCCTGGAATGAAAGAAGAACGGCCCA
The DNA here is from genome assembly GCF_014895885.1 of Enterobacter cloacae complex sp. P17RS. Taxonomy (NCBI): domain Bacteria; kingdom Pseudomonadati; phylum Pseudomonadota; class Gammaproteobacteria; order Enterobacterales; family Enterobacteriaceae; genus Enterobacter; species Enterobacter cloacae complex sp. P17RS. The sequence continues at coordinate 179,176 of NZ_JADBQK010000016.1, read as the reverse complement.
AAATCATGATGATGTTATTGAATTTTATACCGCTGAACAATGAGGTGTTTGACTAAATAATAGCTGGGGACGGGAAGAAAGGACGGGCGCAAGAGATGCGCCCGTAAAATATATTTATGTTGTGCGATTAATCGCGTTTTGCGCCACCGCGCAGCAGGCCGGACGCGCCGTCAGAGTAGTCGCGTGGCATCTGAACCGGAGCCTGATCGTTACCCGCTTCTGAGTCGGCCAGACGGTTGCGGAACGGGTTAGTCTCCGCGGTCATTTCCGGCAGCAGGCTGCTGGAGCTTTTCGCCATATGCTGATACAGCTGACGGTAGTCGGTCGCCATGTTGTCCAGCAGCTCGGCGCTACGGGCAAAGTGGCTGACCAGCTCTTCACGATACTCTTCCAGCTCTGCTTTATTCTTTTCCAGTTCGTACTGCAGTGACTGCTGCTGACGCAATTTGCGGTTGCCGAAACGCATGGCCACAGCACCGATCACGATGCCGACGACTAAACCGATTAGCGCATATTCCCAGGTCATGAACTTCTCCCGTTGTCTTGTTGTTCCGTAGGGTGTTGGCTCGGCTCCTGCCTGTGCCTGATAATGCCACTATAACCGCTATTTCCGCAGAAGTGGAATCCTGACGTATCATCGCGTAGTGTAGAACGGCCTTTTTTTCATCAGTCACGCCTGCTGATGAGCATTAATTGAAGGAATAACAATAAGATTATGCAAATCCTGTCCCCTGCATCGCGATATCAACTGGCCCTGAATGAGGGTACTCATCAGCCTGATGACGTTCAACGTGAGGCGGTAAACCGTCTGGAGATGATGTATCAGGCGCTCACGGCAAAACCTGCTGAAGTAGAACAGAGTAGTGGGCTCAAAGCGGCGTTTGGCCGACTGCTCGGCAAAAAAGCGCCGCAGGCTCAGGCTCCGGTGCGCGGTTTATATATGTGGGGCGGCGTCGGTCGCGGAAAAACCTGGCTGATGGATCTGTTTTATCTCAGCCTGCCGGGGGAGCGTAAACAGCGCCTCCACTTCCATCGCTTTATGCTGCGGGTGCATGAAGAGCTGACAGCGCTGCAGGGCAAAAGCGATCCGCTGGAGATTGTGGCTGACAGGTTCAAGGCGGAAACGGACGTGCTCTGCTTCGATGAGTTTTTTGTTTCTGACATTACCGACGCCATGCTGTTAGGCGGGCTGATGAAAGCGCTGTTTGCCCGCGGGATCACGCTCGTTGCCACGTCGAATATCCCGCCGGATGAACTCTATCGCAACGGCCTGCAGCGGGCGCGTTTCCTGCCGGCCATTGATGCTATCAAACAGCATTGCGACATCATGAATGTCGATGCCGGTGTCGATTATCGTCTGCGCACGTTAACGCAGGCGCACCTGTGGCTTTCGCCGTTAAACGCCGATACCGCTCGCGAGATGGATAAACTCTGGCTGGCGCTGGCGGGTGCAAAACGCGAAAACGCACCGACGCTGGAGATTAACCATCGCCCGTTACCCACCCTTGGCGTAGAAAACCAGACGCTGGCGGTCTCTTTTGCGACGCTCTGCGTGGATGCCCGCAGCCAGCATGACTATATTGCGCTTTCGCGCCTGTTCCACACCGTGATGATGCTGGATGTGCCGGTGATGACGCGGCTGATGGAGAGCGAAGCGCGGCGCTTCATTGCGCTGGTGGACGAGTTTTACGAGCGCCACGTCAAGCTTGTCGTCAGCGCCGAGGTGCCTTTATATGAGGTCTACCAGGGCGAGCGGCTGAAGTTTGAGTTCCAGCGCTGCCTCTCGCGCCTGCAAGAGATGCAGAGCGAAGAGTATCTCAAGCGTGAGCATATGCCCTAATAAATGCTCCCCTCTCCCGCGGGGAGAGGGGCTGAGGGTGAGGGCACCAGACCGCACAAACGCGCCCCCCGAAAAACCCATTCCAAATCACATTTAAGGGTCGATCTTTGACCTCAACTTCTCTATAATCTTGCGACCCCACGTTACGAGAAGGTTTTTTTCCCGAAACTTTCTATGTGTCGGCATGTGCTATTCGAAGGGGTAGGTTTGCCGGACTTTGTCGTGTGAACCTCAACTGACTAAACGTTTGGGTGTTCACCAACGTGTAACTTATTATTTGGGTAAGCTTTTAATGAAAACTTTTACAGCTAAACCAGAAACCGTACAGCGCGACTGGTATGTTGTTGACGCGACCGGTAAAACTCTGGGCCGTCTGGCTACTGAACTGGCTCGTCGCCTGCGCGGTAAGCATAAAGCGGAATACACTCCGCACGTTGATACCGGTGATTACATCATCGTTCTGAACGCTGACAAAGTTGCTGTTACCGGCAACAAGCGTACTGACAAAGTGTACTACCACCACACCGGCCACATCGGTGGTATCAAAGAAGCGACCTTTGAAGAGATGATTGCCCGCCGTCCTGAGCGTGTGATTGAAATCGCGGTTAAAGGCATGCTGCCAAAAGGCCCGCTGGGTCGTGCTATGTTCCGTAAACTGAAAGTTTACGCAGGCAACGAGCACAACCACGCGGCACAGCAACCGCAAGTTCTTGACATCTAATCGGGATTATAGGCAATGGCTGAAAATCAATACTACGGCACTGGTCGCCGCAAAAGTTCCGCAGCTCGCGTTTTCATCAAACCGGGCAGTGGTAAAATCGTAATCAACCAGCGTTCTCTGGAACAGTACTTCGGTCGCGAAACTGCCCGCATGGTAGTTCGCCAGCCGCTGGAACTGGTTGATATGGTAGAAAAACTGGATCTGTACATCACCGTTAAAGGTGGTGGTATCTCCGGTCAGGCAGGTGCGATCCGTCACGGTATCACCCGCGCTCTGATGGAGTACGACGAATCCCTGCGTTCTGAACTGCGTAAAGCTGGCTTCGTTACTCGTGACGCTCGTCAGGTTGAACGTAAGAAAGTGGGTCTGCGTAAAGCACGTCGTCGTCCACAGTTCTCCAAACGTTAATCCATTCTGCTTACGCAGAACGATTGGCGAAAAACCCGCTTCGGCGGGTTTTTTTATGGATAATGCGCAGGTTATCCACAGTAACATTTCATATATCTTCTCTTTTTCCACATTTCCGGCATCCCCTCACCACAAAGCCATCAAAATCTGGTAAACTATCATCCAATTTTCTGCCCAAATATCGGTGAATACTCGATTTTTGTTCGATTCTTGAACAATGTGTCTTCTCTGGGATGGGCGATACTTCATCTGGCTGGCCCCGTTGGGCTGGTAGCAGTAAAAATTCTGAATATACCTGGAGGTTTTCATGGCTGTCGCTGCCAACAAACGTTCGGTAATGACGCTGTTTTCTGGTCCTACTGACATTTATAGCCATCAGGTTCGTATCGTGCTGGCCGAGAAGGGTGTCAGTTTTGAGATCGAGCATGTGGAAAAGGATAACCCGCCTCAGGATCTGATCGATCTCAACCCGAGCCAAAGCGTACCGACGCTGGTGGATCGCGAGCTGACCCTGTGGGAATCCCGTATCATTATGGAATATCTGGATGAGCGTTTCCCGCATCCGCCGCTGATGCCTGTTTACCCTGTTGCACGTGGTGAAAGCCGCCTGTACATGCAGCGTATCGAAAAAGACTGGTACTCGCTGATGAACGTCATTACCAGCGGCTCCGCTTCTGAAGCCGACGCTGCGCGTAAGCAACTGCGTGAAGAGCTGCTGGCAATTGCCCCTGTGTTTGGTCAGAAACCGTTCTTCCTGAGCGACGAGTTCAGCCTGGTGGATTGCTATCTGGCCCCGCTGCTGTGGCGTCTGCCAATTCTGGGCGTTGAGTTCAGCGGCCCTGGCGCAAAAGAGCTGAAAGGCTATATGACTCGCGTATTTGAGCGCGACTCTTTCCTGGCATCTTTAACTGAACCGGAACGTGAAATGCGTCTCGGCCGAGGCTAATGACTGTGGAAATGTCACAACTTACCCCACGCCGTCCGTATCTGCTGCGCGCCTTCTATGAATGGCTGCTGGATAACCAGCTCACGCCGCACCTGGTTGTGGATGTGACGTTGCCGGGCGTGCAGGTTCCAATGGAATACGCACGCGACGGACAGATTGTACTGAATATTGCGCCACGTGCAGTGGGTAACCTGGAGCTGGCAAACGACGAAGTGCGCTTTAATGCGCGTTTCGGCGGCGTGCCGCGTCAGGTTTCCGTTCCGCTGGCTGCGGTTCTGGCTATCTACGCCCGTGAAAACGGTGCAGGCACCATGTTCGAGCCGGAAGCGGCGTATGATGAAGAGGTTGCCAGCCTGAATGACGATGAGGCATCCGATGAACGCGAAAGCGACCCGGTAATGTCTGTGATTGATGGCGACAAGCCCGATCGTCAGGACGACGACGAGGGTCCCGATGATGAACCGCCACCGCGCGGTGGTCGTCCCGCACTGCGCGTTGTGAAATAAACAAACAGGCCTGACGGGCCTGTTTTGCTTTCTGCTTATAGCGGTTAGCTGTTACGTTCCCGCCACTCTTTTATCATTTCAGCGGTGACTTCATTCTGGTAACAAATTGGGGAATAGCCACCAGCCTTACTCCATGCACTGCGACGCCCGCATGAACTGCCATTTCGGGCCTGATTAAAAGGGCAAGCACATACGCCGGGATAATCAGCGATAGACTCCGCAATAATTTCGTTTTTAACCTGAGAATCGGAGAGCGCGTTGGCTTTGGCGACAGCATTACCGACGCTGAAAAACAAAATGGCAAAGAGTAGCCCGGTGACGATTTTATCGAATTTCATATCTTCATTTCCGTATGTAGTAGCAATATATCAGCGGCAAAGAGGTGCCGGCCCAGGATCAGACAAGTTATTTAGATGACACTAGTTGTCGTTTCATATTTGAGAATGCAATGATATTAGCTGTGAATGTTAATTCAGATATCTATGCTGTTAGTGAATGTTATTATCGAAATGTCCGGACATAAATGTCACATTTTCGATTGTGTTTGCCCCTAAGAATCACTCCGGTTAAAGACATAATAAAAAGCCCCGAAGGGCTTTTAAATAGCGCATATTTAGGCTTTAATCCCTTGGTGTATTACAAGGAACATCTAATTGCCTTAGGGGTATACACGGAACAAAGGCGGTTGATCTAAGTCCTTAAGATGGCGCTCGCGGGCGACATGAACCGCATAACCCTGTTCCAAAGCCCAATCAGCAGCCTTTTCCTGCGTTTTCTCTGTATGTATCTCTTTGCCGTCAACAATCACCACATGATGGATAACGTCTTCATCCTCACTCGTTGATTTAGGGCGATATTCTACATAGGCATGTTTTTTGACCATTATTTCAAATCCCTTTTGTTTACGGCGCAGATATTACGCCGCTCTTCTATTACTGCGTTATATGAACTTCTGCTTCAACACTTAACCATTTATTTGTTGTGGATATACGATTGCGTTCACGATTTAAAGAGAGTTACGGACCGTTGATAAAGGTTCATCATGTCATGGTTCGTAATAAATCTCAGGCAGAAGGAATAAGCCTGGAATTGAAGGGGGGAAAGAAGGGGGGGGGCGAACATGCGGTGATGATAAACCGCATGTTCAACCGGTATTACACTTCCAGGAAGTTCAGGATCCCGTCAGCCGCCTTGCGGCCCTCGGCAATTGCCGTCACCACCAGGTCTGAACCGCGAACGATATCGCCACCGGCGAAGATTTTCGGGTTGCTGGTCTGGAAGGCGTTGTCGCTGCCTTCCGGCGCAATCACGCGGCCCTGTGAGTCCAGCTCTACGCTGTGCTTCGCCAGCCACTCCATGCTGTGAGGGCGGAAACCAAACGCCATCACCACGGCGTCGGCCGGGATCACGTGCTCAGAGCCTGCCACGATCTCCGCGCGACGACGGCCTTTTGCATCCGGCGCACCCATCTCCGTGCGCGCCATCTTCACGCCGCTCACCTTTCCGTTGGCGTTCACTTCAATGCCCAGAGGCTGGATGTTGAACTGGAACTCCACGCCCTCTTCACGCGCGTTTTTCACTTCGCGCTTAGAGCCCGGCATGTTCTCTTCGTCACGACGGTAAGCACAGATGACGTGCGCCGCGTTCTGACGAATGGACGTACGCACGCAGTCCATCGCGGTATCACCGCCGCCCAGCACGACAACGCGTTTACCTTCCATGCTGACAAACGGCTCGTCGGCAGTTTCGCCGTAGCCCATCAGCTGTTTGGTGTTAGCAATCAGGAACGGCAGCGCGTCGTAAACGCCCGGCGCGTCTTCGTTTTCCAGACCACCGCGCATGGACTGATAGGTACCCACGCCCAGGAACACGGCGTCGTAATCCTTGAGCAGATCGTCGAGCTGCACGTCGCGGCCCACTTCGGTGTTGAGTTTGAACTCAATGCCCATGCCGGTGAAGATTTCACGGCGGCGGGTCATCACCTCTTTTTCCAGCTTGAAGGCCGGGATGCCGAAGGTCAACAGACCGCCGATTTCCGGGTGACGGTCAAAAACCACCGCCTTCACGCCGTTGCGTGTCAGCACGTCCGCACAGGCCAGGCCTGCCGGACCCGCGCCGACGATCGCCACGCGCTTGTCGGTTTGCTTCACGCCGGTCATATCCGGACGCCAGCCCATCTCGAACGCTTTATCGTTGATATAGCGTTCGATGTTGCCGATGGTCACCGCGCCAAACTCGTCGTTCAGCGTACAGGAGCCTTCGCACAGGCGATCCTGAGGACACACGCGCCCGCACACTTCCGGCAGGGTGTTGGTCTGGTGAGACAGCTCGGCGGCTTCAAAAATACGTCCTTCGTTGGCCAGCTTCAGCCAGTTCGGAATGTAGTTATGGACCGGACATTTCCATTCGCAGTAAGGGTTACCGCAGGACAGGCAGCGGTCTGCCTGTGCTTTGGCCTGGCCTTCTGAAAACGGCTCATAGATTTCAACAAATTCAATTTTACGGATCTTCAGCGGTTTCTTTGGCGGATCAACACGCTGAAGGTCGATAAACTGGTAAACGTTCTGGCTCATCTGAATTCCTTACTGCGCCTGCACGCGCAGCTCTGCTGCGCTACGACTACGGTGACCCAACAGGGCTTTAACATCGCTGGACTTCGGCTTAACCAGCGCGAATTTCGCAGAGAACGCTGGCCAGTTCGCCAGGATCTCTTCGCCGCGCGAAGAACCGGTATGCTGCACGTGTTCGGTAATCAAACCGCGCAGGTGTTCTTCATGAATGGCCAGCGAATCAACGTCCAGCACTTCCACCAGTTCCGGGTTCACGCGCTTGCGGAACTCACCGTCTTCATCCAGCACGTAGGCAAAACCGCCCGTCATGCCGGCGCCAAAGTTCACGCCGGTTTTACCCAGGACGCACACAATTCCGCCCGTCATGTATTCGCAGCCGTTATCGCCGATGCCTTCCACCACGGTGATGGCACCGGAGTTACGCACCGCAAAACGCTCGCCCGCACGGCCCGCGGCAAACAGACGACCGCCGGTCGCACCGTACAGACAGGTGTTGCCGATGATGCTGGCTTCATGACTGCGGAAGGCTGAACCGACCGGAGGACGCACCGCCAGCAGACCGCCCGCCATGCCTTTGCCGACGTAGTCGTTGGCATCGCCGGTCAGGTATAACTCAACGCCGCCGGCATTCCACACGCCAAAGCTCTGGCCCGCGGTACCGCTGAAGTGCGCGGTAATCGGATCCGACGCCAGCCCCTGGTCACCGTGCGTTTGCGCGATGTAGCCGGAGAGGGACGCGCCGACAGAACGGTCGGTGTTGCGGATATCAAACCAGAACGTTTTGCTCTGCTTCTCGTCCACGTACGGCTTCGCCTGTTGCAGCAGCTGCGCGTTCAGCACGCCGTTGTCGAACGGCGGGTTGTTCTCGGTGCAGTAAACCGCTTTGCCAGGATGCGGCTCAGCCGTTTCCAGCAGCTTAGACAGCTCCAGCTTCTGCTGCTTGGCGGTGAAGCCTTCCAGCTCTTTCAGCAGGTCGGTACGGCCAATCAGATCCACCAGACGCTTCACGCCCAGCTGCGCCATCAGCTCGCGGGTTTCACGGGCGATGAAGTCAAAGTAGTTAGTCACCTTGAACGGCAGGCCATGATAGTGATTCTTACGCAGCTTCTCGTCCTGGGTTGCAACGCCGGTTGCGCAGTTGTTCAGGTGGCAAATGCGCAGGTATTTACAGCCCAGCGCCACCATAGGACCGGTACCGAAGCCGAAGCTTTCCGCACCCAGAATCGCCGCTTTGATGATGTCGAGGCCGGTTTTCAGACCGCCGTCCACCTGCAAACGGATCTTGTGACGCAGACCGTTAGCCACCAGCGCCTGCTGGGTTTCCACCAGGCCAAGCTCCCACGGGCAGCCCGCGTATTTCACGGAGGAGAGCGGGCTTGCGCCGGTGCCGCCGTCATAGCCGGCAATGGTGATCAGATCCGCATAGGCTTTCGCCACGCCGGTGGCGATGGTGCCGACGCCCGGCTCGGAAACCAGCTTCACGGAGATCATCGCTTTCGGGTTGACCTGCTTCAGGTCGAAAATGAGCTGCGCCAGATCCTCGATAGAGTAGATATCGTGATGCGGCGGCGGGGAAATCAGCGTCACGCCCGGCACCGAGTAGCGCAGTTTGGCGATGTACGGGGTGACTTTATCACCCGGCAGCTGACCGCCTTCACCCGGTTTTGCACCCTGAGCGACCTTAATCTGGATCACGTCGGCGTTAACCAGGTAGGCAGGGGTTACGCCAAAGCGGCCGGACGCCACCTGCTTGATGCGCGACACTTTGTTGGTGCCGTAACGGGCAGGATCTTCACCGCCCTCGCCGGAGTTGGAGTTGCCGCCGATGCTGTTCATGGCTTCCGCCAGCGCTTCGTGCGCTTCCGGGCTCAGCGCGCCGATGGACATCGCCGCGGTATCGAAGCGTTTGAACAGCTCGGATGCAGGCTCAACTTCGTCAACGCTGACCGCTTCATCGCCCGGATTGAGGGCAATAAGGTCGCGCAGCGTCGCTGCCGGACGGTTGTTCACCAGCTCGGCATACTGCTGATAATCGCTATATTCGCCGCTCTGTACCGCCTGTTGCAGCGTGCGCACCACGTCCGGGTTGTAGGCGTGATATTCGCCGCCGTGAACGTATTTCAGCAGGCCGCCCTGTTCCAGCGGCTTACGTGCCAGCCAGGCGCGCTTCGACAGGTTCACCAGATCCTGCTGGAAGTCAGCAAAACCGGCGCCGCCGATGCGGCTGACCACGCCCTGGAAGCAGAGGTTCGCGACTTCGTCGTGCAGGCCGACCGCTTCAAACAGCTTCGAGCAGCGGTAAGAGGCAATGGTCGAGATGCCCATTTTGGACATGATCTTGTACAGGCCTTTGTTGATGCCGTTACGGTAGTTCAGCATCACCGTGCGGTAGTCTTTGTCGATGGCGCGGGTGTCTACCAGGCGGGCCAGCGTTTCGTAGGCCAGGTACGGGTAGATCGCCGTCGCACCAAAGCCTAACAGCACGGCAAAGTGGTGCGGATCGCGGGCGCTGGCGGTTTCCACAATGATGTTGGCGTCGCAGCGCAGGCTCTTGTCGACCAGACGCGTCTGGATAGCTCCCACCGCCATTGGCGCAGGCACCGGCAGACGGTTTTTCGCAATGTTACGGTCAGACAGCACCAGCAAAACGGTGCCGTTACGCACCATCTGCTCGGCTTTGTCACACAGCGCATTTACCGTCTCTTCGAGGCTCGTTTCGGTCACGTCGAAGGTGATATCGAGCGTGTCGGCGCGGTAGTGCTCCTCGGTCATGGTGGTGAGCTGTTTGAAATCGGAGTACAGCAGGATCGGCGATTTAAAGGTCAGACGGTGCGCCTGGCCTTCGGCTTCGCAGAAGACGTTCATCTCACGGCCGATGCTGGTGGCCAGCGACATCACGTGGGCTTCACGCAGCGGATCGATTGGCGGGTTGGTCACCTGCGCAAACTGCTGACGGAAATAGTCGTAAATAATGCGCGGCTGGCTGGAGAGCACGGCGAACGGGGTATCGTCACCCATCGAGCCGACCGCTTCCTGGCCGTTTTCGCCGAGCACGCGAATAACCGAGTCCAGCTCTTCCGCGCTGTAGTTAAACTGCTTCTGGAAGCTCGCGAGGGTATCGTCGTCCATCTCGCGGCTGCCCACTTCGTCGTCAGACAGATCTTCGAACGGCACCAGGCGACGGACGTTTTTCGCCATCCACTCTTTATACGGATGGCGGCTTTTCAGATCGTTATCGGTTTCCGCAGAGTGCAGAATACGGCCGCCGCGGGTATCGATCACCATCAGCTCGCCCGGACCGACGCGGCCTTTCTCGACCACTTCGTCAGGCTGGTAATCCCAGATCCCCACTTCAGAGGCGCAGGTGATGAGCTTGTCTTTGGTGATGACGTAGCGCGCCGGACGCAGACCGTTACGGTCCAGGTTACACGCAGCGAAGCGACCGTCGGACATCACGATACCTGCCGGGCCGTCCCACGGCTCCATATGCATGGAGTTAAAGTCGAAGAACGCGCGCAACTCCGGATCCATATCCGGGTTGTTCTGCCAGGCCGGCGGCACGAGCAGACGCATGGCGCGCACGATATCCATCCCGCCCGCCAGCAGCAGTTCCAGCATGTTGTCCATGGAGCTGGAGTCAGAGCCGGTTTCGTTCACGAACGGCGCGGCATCGTGCAGATCAGGGATTAGCGGGGTCTGGAACTTATAGGTACGAGCACGCGCCCACTGACGGTTACCGGTGATGGTGTTGATCTCGCCGTTGTGCGCCAGGTAGCGGAACGGCTGAGCCAGCGGCCAGCGTGGAACGGTGTTGGTGGAGAAGCGCTGGTGGAACAGGCAAATGGCCGATTCCAGACGCAGGTCCGCCAGGTCCAGGTAGAAGCGCGGCAGGTCAGCCGGCATACACAGACCTTTATAGATGTTCACCAGGTTAGAGAGGCTACAGACGTAGAACTCTTTATCGTCCTGGAGACGTTTTTCAATGCGGCGACGGGCGATAAACAGACGGCGTTCCATATCGCGCGGACGCCAGCCCGCGGGCGCGTTAACGAAAATCTGCTCAATACGAGGCAGCGAGGAGAGGGCGATTTCACCGAGTACCCCTTCGTTGGTTGGCACATCGCGCCAGCCGACAATCGACAGGGTTTCGCGCTGAAGTTCTTCTTCAACGATGCGGCGTGAGGCGGCAGCCTTTTCAGGATCCTGATTCAGGAACAGCATGCCGACAGCGTAGTTTTTGGCTAAACGCCAGCCGCGCTCTTCCGCCACGATGCGGAAGAAACGATCCGGTTTTTGCAGCAGCAGGCCGCAACCGTCGCCGGTTTTACCATCGGCCAGGATGGCGCCACGGTGCTGCATACGGGCCAGTGCGTGAATAGCGGTACGCACTACCTTGTGGCTAGGTTCGCCTTCTATGTGGGCGATCAGGCCGAAACCACAGTTATCCTTCTCAAGGGATTTATCGTACAACATATCAGTGAACCTCCCCAGGCTCGTCGGGCTTCCCACTGAACTTTACCGTGGCGCACAGGCGCAGAAAGAGCATGGCGACGGGGTTAGCGTTTCATACGCGGACCTCGCATTCGCCCTCTTTTTCATCCTTTCGCGCAGGTAAACAAGTTTGAGGACTTGCTTCAGAGGGAATCTCAATTACTGCATAAATATGATGAGCAGGCCGCTCATCCAGAAAGCTTCCAGCGGATTTCCAACTTATCGGGAATTGGTACACAGGTCAAATGGCAATCTTATTTATACAAAAATGTGCTAAAGCGTAATTATCATTTTGTTTTTATTGGTTATTTGGCTAATTTTACAACCACTGAAAGCGCCAGGAAGGTGCAGGGGAGTGTGATCTGACTCACTATATGAAAGCGGTATTATTGATGCAGCGTGCTGAAATGCGGTTTTATGGCAGAATAATAATCTGGCGCAGTCTTCGAACCCGCATAAAATCACTGTTTTTCAGTCCTGGCGCTATAAATGAAAAAAACCATCAGAACATAAGGAAAAGTAATTACGTGGCGGGTGAATGAAATCTCGGTAATCGTGATTATTTATTCAAATGGATAAAGGCCGTCCAGGGCGATTGATCCAGGTCATCGCCGACAGAGGCTAAAAATGGCAGGCTTGTCCCCTTTCTTCGGGACGGTCTATCAGATTATGCAGTTACAGAAATTAGTCAATATGTTTGGTGGGGATCTTTTGCAGCGGTACGGTCAAAAGGTGCATAAGCTGACGCTGCACGGCGGCTTTAGCTGCCCGAATCGCGACGGCACCATCGGGCGCGGCGGCTGCACCTTCTGTAACGTAGCGTCGTTTGCTGACGAAGCCCAGCAGCATAAATCCATCGCGGAACAGCTCGCCCATCAGGCCAGCCTGGTGAACCGCGCGAAGCAGTATCTGGCCTATTTCCAGGCCTACACCAGCACGTGGGCGGAGGTGCAGGTGCTGCGTTCTATGTACCAGCAGGCGGTTGCTCAGGCGAACATTGTCGGGCTGTGCGTGGGTACGCGCCCGGACTGCGTACCGGAGGCGGTGCTGGATTTACTTAGCGAGTACAGAGAGAAGGGCTATGAGATCTGGCTGGAGCTGGGCCTGCAGACCGCGCACGATAAAACCCTGCACCGCATCAACCGCGGCCATGATTTCGCCTGCTACCAGCGCACCACGCGTCTCGCCCGCGAGCGTGGCCTGAAAGTCTGTTCGCATTTGATTGTCGGCTTGCCCGGAGAAGGGCAGCAGCACAGCCTGGAGACGCTGGAAAAAGTCGTTGAAACCGGCGTAGACGGCATTAAGCTGCACCCGCTGCATATCGTGAAGGGAAGCATAATGGCGAAAGCCTGGGAAGCCGGTCGGTTAAGCAGTATCGAACTCGACGACTATACGGTGACGGCGGGAGAGATGATTCGCCACACGCCTCCGGAGATTGTCTACCACCGCATCTCCGCCAGCGCCCGCCGTCCAACGCTTCTGGCACCGCTCTGGTGCGAGAACCGGTGGACGGGGATGGTGGAAATCGACCGCTATCTTCAGGAAAACGGCGTACAGGGTTCGGCGCTGGGCCGCCCGTGGGTTCCCCGTCTACCGACGGCGGCCGCCTAGCAGACTCCCCAGCATGCCGCGCACAATCTGATTGGTGACCTGCCGCGCGGCGCTTTTCGCCATAGTCTGTACCACGCCGTCGCGCTTGCCGCCGCGCGGTCCGGTTGTGCCAAACAAAATGTCTTTTAGCCCGCCGAGAATGCCGTCATCCACTGCGACTGACTGGCCCTTAGCGGGTGGAGCATCCTGCGATTCGGTGGTTGCCTGTACCCCTTTTTGCAGCATCTCGAACGCAGACTCCCGATCCACTTCGTCTTCATACTTGCCGTACACCGGGGAGTGATTAATCAGGCTGTTACGTTCATCGTCGGTAACCGGCCCCATGCGCGAGCAGGGCGCGATAACCATTGCGCGTTCCACCACGGACGGGCTGCCCTTGGCATCCAGGAACGAGATCAGTGCTTCACCGGTGCCCAGCGCCTGAATCGCGGCTTCGGTATCAAAGGCCGGATTGGCACGCATGGTTTGCGCGGCGGCTTTCACCGCTTTCTGATCCTTCGGCGTAAAGGCGCGCAGGGCGTGCTGCACGCGGTTACCCAGCTGGCCCAGCACATTGTCAGGAATATCCGACGGGTTTTGCGACACAAACCAGACGCCGACCCCTTTGGAGCGGATCAGGCGTATAACCTGTTCAATTTTATCCAGCAGCACCTGCGGCGCGTCGTTAAACAGCAGGTGTGCTTCGTCAAAGAAGAAGACCAGTTTGGGTTTTTCCAGATCGCCCGCTTCCGGTAACTGCTCGTACAGCTCAGAGAGCATCCACAGCAGGCTGGCGGCGTAAAGCTTTGGCATCTGGTAGAGCTTCTCTGAACTCAGAATGTTGATGATGCCTTTGCCGCTGCTGTCGGTGCGCATCCAGTCTTTAATATCCAGCATCGGCTCGCCGAAGAAGTGTTTGGCGCCCTGCTGCTCCAGCGTCAGTAGCCCACGCTGAATGGCACCGACAGAGGCGCTGCTGATATTGCCGTACTGGTTCTGGAAAGATTTGGCGTTATCGCCGATGTACTGGGTAATGGCGCGCAGATCTTTGAAATCGAGCAGCAGCAGCCCCTGATCGTCGGCGATACGGAAGATGATGTTCAGCACGCCGGACTGCACGTCGTTGAGGTTGAGCAGGCGGGCCAGCAGCAGCGGGCCGAGATCGGAAACGGTGGCGCGTACCGGGTGGCCTTTCTCACCGAAGATGTCCCAGACCACCACCGGGTTGCCGTGCGGCGTCCAGTCCGTAATGCCAATATTCTTCAGTCGTTCGAGCAGTTTTTCAGAAGCGGTACCCTCCTGAGCCACACCGGTTAAATCGCCCTTCACGTCAGCCATAAAGACCGGCACGCCAATCTCTGAAAGTGACTCCGCCAGCTTCTGGAGAGTGACTGTTTTCCCTGTGCCGGTGGCGCCGGTAATCAGACCGTGGCGGTTCGCCATCGCGGGCTGTAGATACAGCTCTTTTTCCAGCGTCCGGGCAATTAACAATGGTGTACTCATGATGCGCTTCCTCTCTTAGTCCTGGGTGGAGTATAGGCAACCTGACGGCAAAATGGTTGAGTAAATTGCTGACTTTGCGGCGCATTGTCCAGCGCGGACTATGCTTTTGCATACGGTTCATAAAATAGTGGAAAACAATGTCCAGATTCTTCTTTAACGATCGCAAACAGCTGGTCAACGACGCCATTGAAGGCATACTGCTTTCTGCGCCACATGCGAATCTCGTCAAACTTGATATCGATCCAGCTATCAGGGTTGTCGCCCGCGGCGACTGGGATAAAAGCCGCGTGGCGGTGATCTCCGGCGGTGGCTCCGGGCACGAACCGGCGCACGCCGGATTTGTCGGTAAAGGCATGCTGACGGCGGCAGTGTGTGGCGATCTGTTCGCCTCCCCGAGCGTGGATGCGGTGCTGAACGCTATTGTGGCGGTGACGGGCGATCGCGGCTGCCTGCTGATCGTCAAAAACTATACCGGTGACCGGCTTAACTTTGGCCTGGCGGCAGAAAAGGCCAAACGCTACGGCCTGAAGGTCGAGATGGTGATTGTGGCGGACGATATCGCGCTGCCCGACAACAATCAGCCGCGCGGCATTGCCGGCACGGCGCTGGTGCACAAGATTGCGGGCTATGCAGCGGAGCAAGGAAAATCGCTGAGCGAGGTGCGGGATATTGCGCAGCAGGCCTGCGATAACCTCTGGAGCCTGGGCGTTGCGATGCAAACCTGCAACCTGCCGGGCAGCGACGATGAAGAGGGGCGCATCAAGCAGGGCCATGTCGAGCTGGGGCTGGGGATCCACGGGGAGCCGGGTGCCTCGGTGGTTGATACGCAAAACAGCAAAGCGATTATCGACACGCTGGTGACGCCGCTCAAAGCGCAGGCGGGCGAGGGGCGTTTCGCGGTACTGATCAACAACCTCGGCGGCGTGTCCGCGCTGGAGATGGCTCTTCTCACCAAAGAGCTGGCACATTCAGCGCTGAAAGAGAATATTGCGTACCTGATTGGCCCTGCGCCGCTGGTGAGCGCGCTGGATATGAAGGGCTTTTCTCTGACGCTGCTAAAGCTCAACGATTACTTTGAAAAGGCGATTCACGCCGAGGTCGAGACGCTGGGCTGGCAGAAGCCTGTGGCGTTTGCCCCTCTGCGTACCGTTCCGCAAAGCGCTATTCACGATAGCGTGGAATATGCCGCGTCCGACAATCCGCAGGTGAAGGAGTCTGTTTCACAGGTGACGAAGACGCTCATACAGCTTGAAAACCGCCTGAATGCGCTGGATGCCAAAGTGGGCGATGGCGATACCGGCTCTACGTTTGCGCAAGGTGCACGGGATATTGCGCAGCGCCTGGAAGAAAACACTCTCCCGCTGAATGACGTGCCTAAGCTGCTGTTGCTGGTGGGGGAACGACTGGCCACGGTGATGGGCGGATCGAGCGGTGTACTCATGTCGATCTTCTTCACGGCGGCGGGGCAAAAGCTTCACGATGGACAGCCGCTACCTGAAGCATTGCTGAGCGGACTGGCGCAGATGAAGCAGTATGGCGGGGCAGATCTCGGCGATCGTACGCTGATCGATGCGCTGCAACCGGCGCTGGAAGCCTTGAAGAAAAAAGATCTTCAGGCGGCAGCGCAGGCTGCGCAGCAGGGAGCGGAGGCAACGGCGAAAATGGCGAAAGCCGGAGCAGGGCGCTCATCGTATGTGAATAAAGAGAATCTGGATGGGGTAATGGACCCGGGGGCGGTCGCGGTGGCGGAAGTGTTTAATACATTGGCGCAGTAGCAAAAGTAGGCCGGGTCAGGCGAAGCCGTCACCCGGCAAACTCATATCAGAAATCCGCTTTCAACACCACGCGATAACGGGCTTTGCCGTCGCGCACGTGCTGGATGGCTTCGTTAATTTTCGACATTGGATACAGCTCGGTGGTCGGCGTCACTTTGGTGCGGCCGGCAAACTTCATCAGCTTGCGCAGCTCGTATGGCGTACCGGTTGCGGAGCCTGACACGCTGCGATCCCCACCGATCAGGGTAAAGGCCGGAACCGGCAGCGGCTTCATCACCGCACCCACGGTGTGGAAGTTACCGCCATAGGCCAGCGCTTCAAAGTACGGCTGCCAGTTGAGATCGACGTTCACGGTGTTGATGATCAGGTCAAACTGCCCAGCCAGCGCGTTCAGCGCGTCCGGATCGCGGCTGTTCACGACTTTGTCCGCGCCCATTGCCAGCACTTCTTTCTCCTTCGCCGGATTCGAGCTAAACGCCGTCACTTCACAGCCCATCGCGTGCAGCAGCTTGATGGCGATGTGGCCCAGACCGCCGATACCGATCACGCCCACGCGGCTGGTGGCGGTGACGTGGTGCATCAGCAGCGGTTTAAAGACGGTGATCCCGCCGCACAGCAGTGGACCAGCAGATTCAATATCAATGCTGTCCGGCAGCGGGATGACCCATTGCCAGTCGGCGCGCAGCTTATCGGCGAAACCGCCCTTGTTCAGGATGGTGGGCACTGCGCCTTCAAGGCAGTTGATCTGGTTGCCGCTGATACAGGCGTCGCAGTGGCCGCAGCTCCGTGCTGTCCAGCCAATGCCCACGCGCTGGCCAACCTTCAGCCCTTTGTCCTGCGCGGCGCTGCCGAGCGCGACGACGCGGCCAATCACTTCGTGCCCGGCAACCAGCGGATAGCTGGAGAAGCCCCATTCGTTGTCGATCATCGAGAGATCTGAGTGGCAGACCCCGCAGTAATCAACCTGTACTTCGACGTCTTCTGCTTTTAGTTCGCCCGCATCGTACTCGTACAGCTCAAGTTCTGCACCCGCCTGCGGTGCGGCGTAGCTTTTTATCTTCGACATCGTGTTTCCCCCGTTGTGGTGTGAACTGAGAGTGTAGAGCATTCAGTTTACAGCCGCTTAACAGAAGGGGGCAGGAACGAAACTTACAGACTTTTCAGCATTCTGACTTCGCAGTCAACGTGGCCCGTGCAGCCCAGCGGCGCATCGATATGCTCAAAGCCCAGATGTTCATACAGGCCGATGGCCTCTTTGAGGAAGGCGGTGGTTTCGAGGTAACAGCGTTTAAAACCCTGATTGCGCGCGTGCTCCAGGGCGACCAGCGCCAGCTTCTTCGCCAGACCCTGTCCACGAACCGACGGCAGGAAATACATTTTCTGCAGCTCACAGATATCTGGCTCGCTGCAGCTCAGCGGCGCAATGCCGCCGCCACCCACAACCTGGCCGTCCTGCTCAATGACCCAGTAGGCGTGGCCCGGCTGGCTGTACAACTGGAACAGCTCGTCCAGATTCGGGTCGGCAACCGTGTAGCCTTTATCAGCCGTCAGGCCATATTCGGCAGAAACCGTACGGATAACGGCGGCGATAGCCGGGTTGTCCTGCTCAGTGATCCGACGCATCGTCGTCGCGACGGGGGTAATCACGCTCATAGCATTACTCATTACAAAAATTGACACACAGTTGCTGTTAATAGCACCGCAGAAAAGGGAGTGCAAGCGAGGAGTTTTCAGGAAGGTTACCCCTTACGCCCTGAAGCGTAAGGGGTAAAAGCATTACAGGGCCGCGATAACGGCCTGCTGCTCGATCAGTTTGGTCTTCGCATCGGCGAAGGCAACCAGACGCTCACGCTCTTTGGCGATGACCGCTTCCGGCGCGCGGGCAACAAAGCCTTCGTTCGCCAGCTTGCTTTCGATTTTGCCAATTTCCACGTCGACTTTCGCCACTTCTTTCGCCAGACGCGCCAGCTCTGCGTCTTTGTCGACCAGGCCCGCCATCGGGATCAGCAGCTCCGCACCGTCGATGATTTTAGTCACGGAAACCGGACCTTTGTCATCGGCAGGCAGCACGGTGATGCTTTCCAGACGCGCCATGGTTTTCAGGAAGGTGTTGTTCTCGGTGACGCGACGAACGGCAGCGTCGCTGCAGCCGCGCAGCAGCAGCTCCAGTGGTTTACCCGGGGCGATGTTCATTTCGGCACGGATGTTACGTACCGCAACGATCGCCTGCTTCAGCCACTCGGTATCCGCAGACGCGGCTTCATCAACCTTAGCCGCATCGAATTCCGGGAACGGCTGCAGCATGATGGTATCGGCGTTGATGCCCGCAATGACCTTCACGCGCTGCCAGATGGTCTCGGTGATGAATGGAATGACCGGATGCGCCAGGCGCAGCAGGCCTTCCAGGACGGTAATCAGCGTGTTGCGCGTGCCGCGCAGCTCTGCTTCAGAACCGCCGTTCATGACCGGCTTCGCCAGCTCCAGATACCAGTCACAGAACTGGTTCCAGGTGAATTCATACAGAATGCCCGCTGCGATATCGAAGCGGTAGCTGTCCAGCGCCTCGCGGAAGGCTTTCACCGTCTGGTTAAATTCCGCCAGGATCCAGCGGTCCGCCAGAGACAGGGTCATCTCGCCGCCGTTGAAGCCGCAATCCTGATCTTCGGTGTTCATCAGCACGAAGCGGCTGGCGTTCCACAGCTTGTTACAGAAGTTACGGTAACCTTCCAGACGCTTCATGTCCCAGTTGATGTCGCGACCGGTCGAGGCCAGCGCCGCCAGGGTGAAGCGCAGGGCGTCGGTACCGTGAGATTCGATCCCGTTCGGGAACTGCTTCTCGGTACGCTTGCGGATTTTCTCAGCCAGCTGCGGCTGCATCATGTTGCCGGTACGTTTTTCCAGCAGGTCTTCCAGGGAGATCCCGTCAACCATGTCCAGCGGGTCAATCACGTTACCCTTGGACTTGGACATCTTCTGCCCTTCGTCGTCGCGGATAAGGCCGGTCATGTAGACGGTATGGAACGGAACCTGCGGCTTGCCGTCTTCATCTTTGATGAAGTGCATGGTCATCATGATCATGCGGGCAATCCAGAAGAAGATGATGTCGAAGCCGGACACCATTACGCTGGTAGGGTGGAACTGACGCAGCGCGTCGGTGTTTTCCGGCCAGCCGAGGGTAGAGAAGGTCCACAGCGCGGAGGAGAACCAGGTATCCAGAACGTCTTCATCCTGGCGCAGGGCCACGTCAGCGCTCAGGTTATTTTCCTGACGCACTTCGTCTTCGCTACGGCCAACGTAGACGTTGCCTTCGTTGTCGTACCATGCCGGGATGCGGTGACCCCACCACAGCTGACGGGAGATACACCAGTCCTGAATGTCGCGCATCCAGGAGAAGTACATGTTTTCGTACTGCTTCGGCACGAATTGGATGCTGCCGTTCTCAACCGCTTCCACAGCCGGTTTCGCCAGCACGTCGGCACGGACGTACCACTGGTCGGTCAGCATTGGCTCAATAACCACGCCGCCACGGTCGCCGTACGGCACGGTCAGATCGTGAGGCTTAATCTCTTCCAGCAGGCCGAGGGCATCAACGGCGGCTACGATGGCTTTACGTGCAGCAAAGCGCTCAAGCTTCTGGAACTCCGCCGGGATCTCGCTGGAGTAAACGTCGGATTCGTTGCCTTTGGTGTCGTACACCTCTGCGCTTTCGCGGATATCGCCGTCGAAGGTCAGAATGTTGATCATCGGCAGGGCGTGACGACGACCCACTTCATAGTCGTTGAAGTCGTGCGCCGGGGTGATTTTCACGCAGCCGGTGCCTTTTTCCATGTCGGCGTGTTCGTCGCCCACAATCGGAATGCGGCGGTTCACCAGCGGCAGCACCACAAATTTGCCGATCAGATCTTTATAACGCGGATCTTCCGGGTTAACGGCCACGCCGGTATCGCCCAGCAGGGTTTCCGGACGGGTGGTCGCCACCACCAGGTAATCTTTACCGTCTGCGGTTTTTGCGCCGTCGGCCAGCGGATAGCGGATGTGCCACATGGAGCCTTTGGACTCGCGGTTTTCCACTTCCAGGTCAGAAATTGCGGTGCGCAGTTTCGGGTCCCAGTTTACCAGGCGTTTGCCGCGGTAAATCAGGTCTTCTTTGTACAGACGGACGAACACTTCTTTTACGGCGTTGGACAGGCCTTCGTCCATGGTGAAGCGTTCGCGCTCCCAGTCCACGGAGTTGCCGAGACGGCGCATCTGACGGGTAATGGTGCCGCCGGATTCTGCCTTCCACTGCCAGATTTTGTCGATGAACGCATCGCGACCGTAGTCGTGACGAGTTTTACCTTCTTCAGCGGCAATTTTACGCTCAACCACCATCTGGGTCGCGATACCCGCGTGGTCAGTCCCTGCCTGCCACAGGGTGTTTTTGCCCTGCATGCGCTGGTAGCGGATCATGGTGTCCATGATGGTCTGCTGGAAAGCATGCCCCATATGCAAACTGCCGGTGACGTTCGGCGGCGGGATCATGATGCAGAAGGACTCTTTGCTTTCGTCGCCGTTAGGCTTGAAATAGCCCTGCTGTTCCCAGTGCTCGTAAAGCGGCTGTTCGATATCGCGTGGGTTATATGTCTTTTCCATTATTTCCAGGTTGCCGTATTCAGGTTAAAACCGGCCAGGCGGTACGCTTTATAGCGTTCGCGCGCCAGTTGTTTCAAGGATTCTTCGTAAGGGACAAAGTCTACCACTTCTGTGAAAGCGGTGGCAAAATCTGCAAAGTCTGTCCGCAGGCTAATGAGAATATCGCGCGCGCTGCTGTTGCGCTTTTGCGGCCAGGCTATTTCGACCGGTGCCCCGCCGCGTGGACCTTCGCCCGACAGGTTATGCGGAACAAAACTTTCCGGCGGGCGCGCCCATAGCGCTTCATCCAGGCGAATCGCCTGCTGCTCATCTTCACAGGCAATCAGTACGCGTTTACCTGCGCGCCAACGTTCTGCGGCAATTTCACACACCAGCTGTTCAACGGCGCTGAGGCCATCCTGATGGGTGTCGTTGTCCAGAAGGTAGAACGTTGCATTCTTCATATATGGGGCTTCTTGTCGTGGATTTAAATGCAAAGCCGGGTGGCGCTTCGCTTACCCGGCCTACGGTTGAGTGGCGTGTAGGCCGGGTAAGGCGAAGCCGCCACCCGGCACATTACATCACTCGTCGCCGTTAAAACCCGCACGATTAAGCAGGAACTGCGACAGCAGGGCCACCGGACGTCCGGTAGCGCCTTTGGCTTTACCGGAGCGCCATGCGGTACCCGCGATGTCCAGGTGCGCCCAGTTATATTTACGGGTGAAGCGCGCCAGGAAGCAGCCTGCGGTAATTGCGCCGCCAGGACGACCGCCAATGTTAGCCATGTCCGCAAAGTTAGACTCCAGCTGTTCCTGATACTCGTCACCCAGCGGCAGACGCCATGCGCGGTCACCGGCCTGCTCGGACGCGCCGATAAGCTCGTGCGCCAGCGGGTTGTGGTTCGACATCAGGCCGGTGATGTGATGGCCCAGGGCAATCACGCAGGCACCGGTCAGGGTGGCCACGTCGATAACCGCTTCTGGTTCGAAGCGCTCAACGTAGGTCAACACGTCACAGAGTACCAGACGGCCTTCGGCGTCGGTATTCAGCACCTCAACGGTCTGGCCGGACATGGTGGTCAGGACGTCGCCCGGACGATACGCGCGACCGCCAGGCATGTTTTCGCAGCCTGCCAGCACGCCGATTACGTTGATGGGCAGCTGAAGCTCCGCAACCATGCGCATGACGCCGTAAACCGCCGCCGCGCCGCACATGTCGTACTTCATCTCGTCCATGCCTTCTGAAGGCTTGATGGAGATACCGCCGGAGTCAAAGGTCAGCCCTTTACCGACGAGCACGATCGGACGCGCGTCTTCAGACGGATTGCCTTTGTATTCGATGACCGACATCAGGGATTCGTTCTGCGAGCCGTTACCCACCGCCAGATAAGAGTGCATCCCCAGCTCTTTCATCTGCTGTTCGCCGATGACGCGGGTGATGACGTTTTTGCTGTAGGAGTCAGCCAGCTGGCGCGCCTGAGAGGCAAGGTAGGCGGCGTTACAGATGTTTGGCGGCATGTTGCCGAGATCTTTTGCCGCTTTGATACCGGCGGCAATCGCCAGACCATGCTGGATGGCGCGCTCGCCGCTGGTCAGTTCGCGACGGGTTGGCACGTTAAAGACCATTTTGCGCAGCGGGCGACGCGGCTCGCTTTTGTTGGTCTTAAGCTGATCGAAGCTGTAAAGGCTCTCTTTTGCCGTTTCGACGGCCTGACGCACTTTCCAGTAGGTGTTACGGCCTTTGACATGCAGCTCGGTCAGGAAGCAGACGGCTTCCATTGAACCGGTGTCATTCAGCGTATTAATGGTTTTCTGAATAACCTGCTTATACTGACGTTCATCCAGCTCGCGCTCTTTGCCGCAGCCAATCAGCAGAATACGCTCTGACAGGACGTTCGGAACATGGTGCAGTAACAGCGTCTGCCCAGGTTTGCCTTCCAGTTCGCCACGGCGCAGCAGGGCGCTGATATAGCCGTCACTGATTTTATCGAGTTGCTCGGCGATCGGGGAGAGTCGGCGCGGTTCAAAGACGCCCACAACGATGCAGGCACTCCGCTGTTTCTCCGGGCTACCGCTTTTTACACTGAACTCCATGCACTACGCTCCTGAATCTTAAAGACAACGGCGGCTGCTACGGATAGAATTGAAACCTTTCGTAACTCATGTCCGCTGTTGTGGTGACTTCGTGTTAATCTTACGTTACTACGGTTTCGACACGTCAGAAAAAGTCCTGAAGCGTGAATCCGCCGGATGTTTTAATCTTAGCGACGATTTCGACGACTCAAGAGAATAAATGACGTTTAAGCCATGAAACAAGCGATTTTCCAGCAAAGAGACGGGTTTTTACGGGCGTATTTAAAGTGATAATCATAAGATATCTGGTGCGGGAGACGCTCAAAAGCCAACTGGCGATCCTCTTCATCCTGCTGCTGATTTTTTTCTGTCAGAAGCTGGTGAAGATCCTCGGTGCGGCCGTTGACGGCGAAATTCCAACGAATCTGGTGCTTTCCCTGCTTGGGCTGGGGATCCCGGAAATGGCGCAGCTTATTCTGCCGCTGAGTCTATTCCTCGGCCTGCTGATGACCCTCGGTAAGCTGTACACCGAGAGTGAAATTACGGTGATGCATGCCTGCGGCCTGAGTAAAGCCGTACTGGTGAAAGCGGCGATGATACTGGCGCTGTTCACGGGCATTGTTGCGGCGGTGAATGTGATGTGGGCGGGCCCTATGTCTTCCCGTCATCAGGACGAAGTGCTGGCCGAGGCGAAAGCAAACCCCGGCATGGCGGCGCTCGCGCAGGGGCAGTTCCAGCAGGCGACTGACGGAAACTCCGTGCTGTTTATTGAGAGCGTTGACGGCAGTAAATTCAACGATGTATTTCTGGCGCAGCTGCGTCCTAAAGGGAACGCGCGTCCGTCTGTGGTGGTTGCCGATTCTGGCCAGCTTTCTCAGCGCAAAGACGGTTCTCAGGTCGTCACGCTGAATAAAGGCACCCGTTTCGAAGGCACCGCGATGCTGCGTGACTTCCGTATTACGGATTTCCAGAACTATCAGGCCATTATTGGTCATCAGGCGGTGGCGCTCGATCCGACGGATACCGAGCAAATGGATATGCGCACGCTGTGGAATACCGATACCGACAGAGCGCGGGCTGAGTTCCACTGGCGTATTACGCTCGTATTCACCGTGTTTATGATGGCACTGATTGTCGTGCCGCTGAGCGTGGTGAACCCGCGCCAGGGCCGCGTGCTCTCTATGCTGCCAGCGATGCTGCTTTACCTGATCTACTTCCTGCTGCAAACCTCGATTCGCTCTAACGGCGCGAAGGGTAAGCTGGATCCGATGGTCTGGACGTGGTTCGTTAACAGCCTGTACATCTTACTGGCGCTGGCATTAAACCTGTGGGATACGGTGCCTGTGCGCCGCATACGTGCCCGATTCTCGCGTAAAGGAGCCATCTAATGCAGGCGTTTGGCGTTCTTGATCGCTATATCGGTAAAACCATTTTCACCACCATCATGATGACGTTGTTCATGCTGGTGTCGCTCTCCGGCATTATCAAATTTGTCGATCAGCTGAAAAAAGCCGGGCAGGGCAGCTATGACGCGATGGGTGCGGGGATGTACACCCTGCTCAGCGTGCCAAAAGATGTGCAGATCTTCTTCCCGATGGCGGCCCTGCTGGGCGCGCTGCTGGGGCTGGGGATGCTGGCTCAGCGCAGCGAGCTGGTGGTGATGCAGGCCTCAGGCTTTACCCGTATGCAGGTTGCGCTGTCGGTAATGAAAACCGCAATCCCGCTGGTGCTGTTGACCATGGCGATTGGCGAGTGGGTGGCACCGCAGGGCGAGCAGATGGCGCGTAACTATCGTGCTCAGGCAATGTACGGTGGTTCACTGCTCTCGACTCAGCAAGGTTTATGGGCGAAAGACGGGAAAAACTTCGTCTACATCGAACGGGTAAAGGGTAATGATGAACTGGGCGGGGTTAGCATCTACGCGTTCAACGACCAGCGCCGTCTGGAGTCTGTCCGACACGCCTCTTCCGCGAAGTTTGACGCTGAACATAAGCAGTGGCGTTTGTCGCAGGTTGATGAATCTGACCTGACCGATCCAAAACAGATTACCGGGTCACAGACGGTGACCGGCACCTGGAAGACCAACCTCACGCCGGATAAGCTCGGGGTTGTTGCGCTGGATCCTGACGCGCTCTCTATCAGCGGCTTGCACAACTATGTGAAGTACCTGAAGTCGAGCGGGCAGGATGCCGGACGCTATCAGCTCAACATGTGGAGCAAAATCTTCCAGCCGATGTCCGTGGCGGTGATGATGCTGATGGCGCTGTCGTTTATCTTCGGCCCGCTGCGTAGCGTGCCGATGGGCGTGCGCGTCGTGACCGGTATTAGCTTCGGCTTTGTCTTCTATGTACTCGATCAGATCTTCGGTCCGCTGACGCTGGTTTATGGCATCCCGCCGATTATCGGTGCGCTGCTGCCGAGCGCCAGCTTCTTCCTGATCAGCCTCTGGCTGCTGCTGAAACGCTCCTGATTGACCTCTCCTCGCTTCCGGTGAACCGGAGGCGAGGCTAATCTCCTGTTTCACCCCGCACTTTTTCTCACAACCTTCAACGTCCCGCCTCGAATTTGAGTATTATTGAGCGATAAAGTCGTGAAGGGATCCTCTATGAAGCAAATTCGAATGCTAGCCCAGTACTACGTCGACCTGATGATGAAGCTTGGACTGGTGCGTTTCTCCATGCTGCTGGCGCTGGCGCTGGTCGTTCTGGCGATTGTCGTGCAGATGGCCGTTACGATGGTTCTGCATGGTCAGGTCGAGAGTATCGACGTTATCCGCTCTATCTTCTTCGGCCTGCTCATTACCCCCTGGGCGGTCTATTTCCTTTCCGTGGTGGTCGAACAGCTGGAGGAGTCCCGTCAGCGCTTATCAAAACTGGTCGATAAGCTGGAGGAGATGCGCGAGCGCGACCTGAAGCTCAACGTTCAGCTTAAAGACAACATTGCTCAGTTGAATCAGGAAATTTCAGATCGTGAGAAGGCGGAGGCAGAGCGTCAGGCCACGCTGGAACAGCTGAAAATCGAAATGAAAGAGCGCGAGGTGACGCAGATCCAGCTTGAGCAGCAATCCTCCTTCCTGCGTTCGTTCCTGGACGCTTCGCCGGATCTGGTATTCTACCGTAACGAAGATAAAGAATTTTCAGGCTGTAACCGGGCGATGGAGCTCCTGACCGGGAAAAGTGAGAAGCAGCTGATTCACCTCAAGCCGCAGGACGTTTACTCCGAAGAGGCGGCCGCCAAGGTCATGGAGACGGACGAAAAAGTGTTCCGCCATAACGTCTCGCTGACCTACGAACAGTGGCTGGATTACCCGGACGGGCGCAAAGCCTGCTTTGAGATCCGTAAGGTGCCGTACTATGACCGCGTCGGGAAGCGCCACGGCCTGATGGGCTTCGGCCGTGATATTACCGAGCGTAAGCGTTATCAGGATGCGCTGGAGCGCGCCAGCCGCGACAAGACCACCTTCATCTCCACCATCAGCCATGAGCTTCGTACGCCGCTTAATGGCATTGTGGGGCTGAGCCGCATTCTGCTGGATACCGACCTGACCGCAGAGCAGGAAAAATACCTCAAAACGATTCATGTCTCGGCGGTCACGCTGGGTAATATCTTCAACGATATTATTGACATGGATAAGATGGAGCGCCGAAAGGTTCAGCTTGATAATCAGCCGGTTGATTTCACCAGCTTCCTTGCCGATCTGGAAAACTTGTCTGGTCTGCAGGCCCAGCAGAAGGGGCTGAATTTTGTCATGGATCCCACCCTGCCGCTGCCGCATAAAGTGATTACCGACGGCACGCGCCTGCGTCAGATCCTGTGGAATCTCATCAGCAACGCGGTGAAATTTACCCAGAAGGGGCAGGTGGCGGTGCGTATTCGCTATGACGACGGGGACATGCTGCACTTCGAGGTGGAGGACTCCGGGATTGGTATTCCGCAGGAGGAGCAGGACAAGATTTTCGCGATGTACTACCAGGTGAAGGACAGCAACGGTGGAAAACCGGCCACTGGTACCGGAATCGGCCTGGCGGTGTCTAAGCGGCTGGCGAAGAGCATGGGGGGTGACATCACCGTTGCCAGCCAGGCGGGCAAAGGGTCAACCTTCACGCTGACGGTGCATGCGCCGGCGGTGGCGGAAGAGGTAGAGGATACCTTTGAAAACGACGATATGCCGCTGCCTGCGCTGCACGTCCTGCTGGTGGAGGATATTGAGCTTAACGTGATTGTAGCGCGCTCGGTGCTGGAAAAACTGGGCAACAGCGTGGATGTCGCGATGACCGGTAAAGCCGCGCTGGAGATGTTTACACCGGGTGAATATGACCTCGTTCTGCTGGATATTCAGTTGCCGGATATGACCGGGCTGGATATCTCGCGTGAACTGACGCGTCAGTACGCGGCTGATGAACTGCCGCCGCTGGTGGCGCTGACGGCGAACGTCCTGAAAGATAAAAAAGAGTACCTCGACGCCGGTATGGACGATGTACTCAGCAAGCCTCTGGCGGTGCCTGCTCTGACCGCCATGATCAAGAAGTTCTGGGATACCCACGATGAAGAGGAGAGCACGATGACGTCTGTTGATAGCGCAAAAGCCCAAACGATACTCGATACCGCGATGCTGGAGCAGTATATCGATCTGGTCGGCCCGAAACTGATTACCGACGGCCTGGCGGTGTTTGAAAAAATGATGCCGGGTTATCTGAGCGTGCTGGAGTCAAACCTGACGGCGCGTGACCAGAAGGGCATCGTGGAAGAAGGGCATAAAATCAAAGGCGCAGCCGGCTCGGTCGGGTTACGCCACCTGCAGCAGCTGGGTCAACAGATTCAGTCGCCTGATTTACCAGCCTGGGAAGATAACGTTGGTGATTGGGTTGAAGAGATGAAACAAGAGTGGCAGAACGATGTTGCGGTGCTTAAAGCCTGGGTGGATGCCAGAAAAAAATGACCCCGGCTAGACCGGGGTGCGCGAATACTGCGCCAACACCAGGGAAATCGTGGCTGCGCCTGTTTTTTAAAGTAATTTTCTAATGGGCGCCGCCGTAAAAATTTAGGCCGCACGCAGATAAGATAGCAAATCTTAAATGGTTTGTTACATGAATCAGTGAAATGTGTGAAGCATAGCGTTTTAATCAAAATTATTAATGTGCTTCAGCGAGTTGCAAAGAAGGATCGTCAAGATGAAAAAAATTGGTGTTGTCCTGAGCGGATGCGGTGTTTTTGATGGTTCAGAAATACATGAAGCCGTAATCACGCTGCTGGCCCTGACAAAACAGGGAGCAGAGGTTATCTGTTTTGCGCCCGACAAAAATCAGTCGGATGTGATTAACCATCTGACCGGCGAGCCGATGGCCGAAACGCGTAACGTGCTGATTGAAGCCGCGCGTATTGCCCGGGGAGAGATTCATCCGCTGGCGCAGGCAGATGCCGCTGAACTGGATGCGCTCATTGTGCCGGGCGGCTTCGGCGCCGCGAAAAATCTCAGCACCTTTGCTGCCGAAGGTGCCGCATGCACGGTGGACCCTGATCTAAAAGCGCTGACGCTGGCGATGCATGCCGCGGGCAAGCCGCTGGGCTTTATCTGTATTGCACCGGCCATGCTGCCAAATATTTTCGATTTTCCGTTACGGCTGACGATCGGAACCGATATTGATACCGCAGAGGTCGTCGAGGATATGGGGGGCGAACACGTTCCGTGCCCGGTCGATGACATTGTGGTGGATGAGGACAACAAAGTTGTCACCACGCCCGCGTATATGCTGGCGAAGAATATTGCGGAAGCCGCCGTGGGCATTGATAAGCTGGTCGCCCGGGTGCTGGTGCTGACGGAATGAGGCGTCAGTTTTCCGCAGGCGCGTGGGTGAAACGCCTTCTTTTACGCATCGTTCTCGTCCTGGCGGTGTTCTGGGGAGGCGGGCTGGCCGTGTTCAGCATTTTGCCGGTACCGTTTTCAGCGGTCATGGTTGAGCGCCAGCTTAGCGCGTGGTTCTCCGGTGATTTCGGCTATGTTGCCCATTCTGACTGGGTAAGCATGGATGAAATTTCTCCGTTCATGGGGCTGGCGGTTATCGCGGCGGAAGATCAAAAATTCCCGGAGCACTGGGGGTTCGATGTGGCCGCGATCGAAAAGGCGCTGGCCCATAACGAACGTCACGAAAATCGCGTGCGCGGTGCGTCAACGCTGTCGCAGCAGACGGCTAAAAACCTGTTCCTGTGGGATGGCCGAAGCTGGGTGCGAAAAGGGCTGGAAGCGGGCCTGACCCTGGGAATGGAAACGGTCTGGAGCAAAAAGCGTATTCTGACCGTTTACCTTAATATCGCCGAGTTCGGCGACGGGGTATTTGGTGTCGAGGCTGCATCACAACGCTATTTTAATAAACCTGCCAGCAGGCTGAGCATGTCGGAGGCGGCGCTGCTCGCGGCTGTTCTGCCTAATCCTGTCCGCTTCAAGGCCAGCGCCCCGTCAGGGTACGTGCGAAGCCGTCAGGCGTGGATCATGCGCCAGATGCGCCAGCTGGGTGGGGAAGGGTTTATGAAGAGAAATGCGTTAATGTAGGGCGGGTAAGCGCAGCGCCACCCGCCAGAATAGCAGGCCTAATCTTCGTCGAACCCGGCGTTAAACAGCGCAACTACCGCTGCCAGAGCTTCCTCTTCCTGAGGACCGGTGGCTTCAACCTCAATCTGACGCCCTTTGGCGGAGTCCAGCATCAGCAGCGCAATCACGCTGTTGGCTTCCGCTTCGGTGCCTTCGTCATTACGCAGCAGCACTTCTGCATCGAAACCCTGCATCAGCTCAAACAGCTTCATCGCCGGGCGTGCATGCATGCCCAGCTTATTGGTGATCTCAACGGTTTGTTTTACGGTCATGTTTTACGTTTTTCCAGCGTGCGATGACGGGACTGAACGTTCTTACCGCGCGAGCGGAAATAGTCGGCCAGCTGTTCGGCGATGTAGACCGAACGATGTTTACCGCCGGTACAGCCAATCGCCACTGTCAGGTAGCTACGATTGTTTGTCTCCAGCATAGGTAACCATAGCTCAAGGTAGCTTCGCGTCTGGTAGATAAAATTGTGAACTTCTGTGTGTCGGTCGAGGAACGCCGCCACGGGCTTATCCAGACCGGTCATTGGACGCAGTTTAGGATCCCAGTGCGGGTTCGGCAGGAAGCGCACGTCGAAAACATAGTCCGCATCAATCGGAATACCGTGCTTAAAGCCGAAGGATTCGAACACCATCGTCAGCTCGCGCTCGCGTTTGCCCAGCAGCCGGGTTCGCAGCATTTCCGCCAGCTCGTGAACGGACATCTCTGAGGTGTCGACAATCAGATCGGCACGAGAGCGCAGCGGCTCAAGTAGATCGCTCTCTTCGTCGATGGCGCTCTCCAGCGAGAGATTCTTGCTGGAAAGCGGATGCAGACGACGGGTGTCGCTGTAGCGGCGGATCAGGGTATTGCGGTCGGCATCAAGGAACAGCAGCTGAGGCGAGAACGCGTCAGGCAGGTTACTCATTGCCTGTTCGAAGATCTCTGGCGATTCCGGCATGTTACGAACGTCGATACTGACGGCGGCGGAGGTTTGTCTCTCCGCTAACGTGCGTGCCAGATCGGGCAATAACACGACCGGCAGGTTATCGACGCAGTAAAAACCCATGTCTTCCAGCGCGCGCAGAGCAACGGATTTCCCCGACCCTGAACGACCGCTGACAATCATCAGCACCATGTTCCGTTTCTCCTCAGGACAACAGATGTGAAGGCCATCACCTGGTTATGCGTCATCCTGATTGCCTTCTGCTTCAGTGATAATTTGATAAAGCTCTTCATCACTTTGGGCTGAGCGCAGTCGACGGCAGATGGTTTTATCCGCCAGACGTTTAGCAACCAGCGAAAGCGTATGCAGGTGGGTCTTGGTCTGGTCGGCAGGCACCAACAGCGCGAAGAGGAGATCGACGGGCTGGTTATCAATGGCGTCAAAAGCGATTGGTGTTTCCAACTGCACAAACACACCGACGGCACGCAGGGTGTCCTCTTCCAGCTTGCCGTGCGGGATCGCGATGCCGTTGCCGATACCGGTACTGCCCATCTTTTCACGGGTCAGAATGGCTTCGAACACCACCTGCGGCGGCAGGCCCAGCTGTTTTGCAGCCAATTCACTGATGATCTCCAGCGCACGTTTTTTGCTCTGGCAGTGAACGGCACTGCGGGTACATTCCTGGTTAAGGACATTGCTCAGTTGAAGAGCGGAATCGTTGTTCATCATAATTTCACCTAAGCGCTAACTGTACAAATGGCCCGTTGTGTTTCACAACAGGCCGTCCTGCACCCGTTAACTGCCCGGACAATTAGTGTTGTTTCAGTTTATCTTTATGTTTATTGAGCTGTCGCGCAAGCTTGTCAATCAAGCCGTCGATAGCCGCGTACATGTCTTGCCCTTCCGCACTGGCATGGAGTTCACCCCCGTTAACATGCAGGGTTGCATCCGAGATATGAGTCACTTTCTCCACTTTTAACACAACGTAGACCTGATTGATCCTTTCGAAATACTGCTCGAGTTTCGCGAACTTAGCGTTCACGAAGTCACGTAAAGCCTCAGTAATCTCGACGTTATGTCCTGTGATATTGAGCTGCATAGTGTCTTCCTTATCGGTTGTGTCAGACCAGCTGTTTACGCTGGTTAGACGGCGGAATGGATAAAGACTCTCGATACTTCGCAACAGTACGACGTGCCACCATAATACCCTGATCGGACAGCATGGTGGTCAACTTACTGTCACTTAGTGGCTTCGCGGGGTTCTCCGCGGCGATCAACTTCTTCACCAGGGCGCGAATCGCCGTTGAGGAGGCTTCGCCGCCACCCTCGGTGTTCACGTGGCTGGAGAAGAAATACTTAAGCTCAAAAATACCGCGCGGACTGTGCAGATACTTCTGCGTAGTAACGCGGGAAATAGTGGATTCATGCATCTCGACGGCCTGGGCGATATCCGCCAGCACCATCGGCTTCATATACTCTTCGCCCTGCTCAAAGAAGGCCTGCTGCTGTTCGACGATGCAGCGGCTCACGCGAAGCAGGGTATCATTCCGGCTCTCCAGGCTCTTGATCAACCATCGCGCTTCCTGAAGATTGCTGCGAATATATTGATTGTCGGAGTCGTTGCGCGCGCTGGTACACATGGAGGCGTACTGCTGGTTGATTTGCAGGCGAGGGATGCTGTCAGAGTTCAGTTCAACGACCCAGCGGTCATTGTGTTTTCTGACCAGCACGTCCGGGATAACGTACTCGGGTTCGCTGGTCTGGATCGACTGACCGGGACGCGGATCGAGGGACTGGATCAGATTTACCGCCTCTTTCAGCACCTCTTCCTTCAGGCGCGTCACGCGCATCAGGGTGCGGAAATCGTGGTTAGCCAGAAGATCCAGATGATCGCTGATGATTAAGCGTGCCTCGTCGAGCCACGGCGTCTCTTTGCTGAACTGAGAAAGCTGGATCAGCAGACAGTCACGCAGGTCCTTCGCGGCCACCCCGACCGGATCGAAGCGCTGAATGCGTTTCAGTACCGCTTCAATCTCCTCAATCTCAATCTCTTCATCGCCCATGCTTTCCAGAATGTCGTCCAGCGTGACGGTCAAATAACCGGTGTCATCAACGGCGTCGACAATCGACGTGGCAATAGCGCGGTCGGTATCGGAGAAGGGGGTAAGCTCTACCTGCCACATCAGGTAATCCTGCAGCGACTGGGTGGTTTCGCCCTGGTAGACCGGTAGCTCGTCGTCCTGGTAGTCTGCACGCGTGCCGGAAGGGGTCCCGGCGGTATAGATTTCATCCCAGCTGGCATCCAGCGGAAGCTCGTCCGGCATCTCTTTTTGTTCGAGTGCATCCGCGGTGTCGAGCGCTTCTGTGTCCTGTGACTGCTGGGTATCTACCTCGTCATGAAGATCGGCTTGCTCCAGCAGGGGATTGCTGTCCAGCGCCTGCTGGAGCTCCTGCTGGAGTTCTAAGGTGGACAGTTGCAACAGACGAATTGCCTGCTGTAACTGCGGCGTCATCGCCAGCTGTTGGCTGAGCCTTAATTGCAAACCTTGCTTCATGTTCAGAGCATTTTTCTCCGGTTCGGCGTTACGTTACCTCTACCCTATCAGAGTCTGAAGTCTTCCCCAAGATAGACGCGCTTAACATGATCGTCTTCGAGGATCTGCTGCGGCGTACCGTGAGCGATCAGATTGCCCTGGCTCACGATATACGCGCGTTCACATACCGCCAGCGTTTCACGAACGTTGTGGTCTGTGATCAGCACGCCAAGTCCGCTGTCACGCAGATGCTCGATAATGCGTTTAATGTCGATAACGGAGATCGGGTCAACGCCCGCAAACGGTTCATCCAGAAGGATAAACTTCGGATTGGCGGCCAGCGCGCGCGCAATCTCAACACGACGGCGTTCCCCCCCGGACAAGGCCTGGCCCAGGCTGTCGCGCAGGTGTTCGATATGAAACTCTTCCATCAGCTCGTTGGCACGATCCTGACGCTGTTCGTTGGTCAGGTCGTCGCGAATTTGCAGGACTGCCATCAGGTTATCAAAGACGCTCAGACGACGGAAAATAGAGGCTTCCTGCGGCAGATAGCCGATGCCACGGCGCGCGCGCGCGTGCAGCGGCAGCAGGCTGATATCTTCATCGTCAATAATAATGTTGCCGGCATCGCGCGGCACAATGCCCACCACCATGTAGAAGGTGGTGGTTTTACCCGCACCGTTCGGGCCAAGCAGGCCCACAATTTCGCCGGAGTTGACGGTCAGACTGACATCTTCTACGACACGGCGGCCCTTATAGGCCTTCGCGAGATTTTTTGCAGTTAATGTTGCCATAGCGAATTAGTTACTCTTCTTCTGTGCCGGGGCCTGGCCCTTGCCTTTGTCCTGCAGCTGCGACGGAACCAGCACGGTGGTTACGCGTTTGCCTTTCTCGCTGGAGGCCTGCATTTTTTGCTCTTTCACCAGATAGGTAATCTGGTCACCGGTAATATTGCTGTCCAGCTGTTCCAGATACGCGTTTCCGGTCAGGATGACCAGGTCCTTCGCCAGCTCATAGTGCATATGCGAGGCGTGGCCCTTCACCGGCTTGCCGTTGTCCTGCATCTGGTAGAAGGTGGCCGGGTTGCCGTAACCATCAATGATCTCTTTGCCCTGCTCGCCGCCCGGACGGGTAACGACCACTTTATCGGCGTTAATTTTGATGGTCCCCTGAGTCATGACGACGTTACCCGTGAAGGTGACGACGTTACCCTGCATATCGAGAGACTGAGTGTCGGACTCGATATGGATCGGCTGGTCGGTATCGCCCGTTACAGCAAGCGCGGGGAGACTGGCCGCCAGCATCGCGCTGGCGATAATTACTTTAAGGCTGAGTTTGTTTGTTTTGAATTTCATAGGAGGTTCTAACCTTTTCAATCAGCTCGGCGTTCTTGCTGCGTAAGTTCCCGCGCATTCTTAAACCGCTGGAATTAAATGTTGTGCCATACAGTGTGACCAGATCCTGCGACGTCACGTCCTGGGTTACCAGGTTGATCTGGGCATTATCCGTCGTAATTTTTCGCAGTTGCGAGTCAGCGGTCAGGGCGTTGACTTCAACGTGGCCATACAGATAAAGCATACGGTCATTTGTCAGTTTGGCCCGATCTGACTTAATTGACCACGTCGGCACTTTGTCTTTATCGAAAGTGGTCATGACAGGTTGGGTAAACCACGAAACGCCGTCATCGGAAAAGTATTCAACGTGCTGGGCAATCAGGCGATAATTCAGCGCACCTTCCGGGCTATAGACCACGGTGTCACTGTGATCGCTTTTATAGGTTGGATCGTTATTGTTGACGACTTCCGTTTGCGTATCGTCGCGATCGGCAAGGTTCACGCCAATCAATACCAGTGCGACAAGCGAAAGCAGAATGATAACCCAACGTCTGGTTTTACTCATATCGATTGCCCTTTGGCTTCATCAAGCTTGCCCTGCGCCAGCAGAAGCAGATCGCAGACTTCACGGACGGCACCCCGGCCACCGTTGATGTGGGTAACGTAGTCAGCGCGCGGGATTAACAGCGGATGAGCATCAGCAACCGCGATGCTGAGACCGACTTCAGCCATCACCGGCCAGTCAATCAGGTCGTCCCCGACGTAGGCCACGTTTTCCGGTGCGATAGCCAGTTTACCCAGTAAATCATTGAACGCTGCCATCTTATCGGATTGACCCTGGTAAAGATGGGTAATGCCTAAGGTTTCACAGCGGTCTTCTACCAGTTTAGCTTTTCGTCCGGTGATGATAGCAACCTCGATACCCGAGGTGAGCGCACAGCGGATACCGTAGCCGTCGCGAACGTTAAACGCTTTCAGCTCTTCACCATTATTGCCCATGTAAATCAGGCCATCGGAAAGTACGCCATCCACATCCAGAATGAGCAGACGAATATTTTCCGCCTTTGCCATCATCTGGGTACTGACCGGACCATAACAGGTTGCAAGGGATGCACCCGCATTACTCATTGTCTTATCCTTTATTACACTACGCCAGCGCGCAGCAGATCATGCATATGTACCACACCCAGCAACTGGTCGCCATCGGCAACCATAACGGAGGTGATATGGCGGGACTGCATCAGGTTCAGCACATCCACGGCCAGCGTTCCCGGACGCACGCGAATGCCGCCGGGCGTCATCACATCGGCAATGCCGAGCGTGCGGACATCTACACCCATGTCGAACACGCGACGCAGGTCGCCATCGGTGAAGATCCCCTGAATTTTCATCAGATCGTCGCACACGACCGTCATACCCAGATTCTTACGGGTGATTTCCAGCAGCGCATCACGCAGGGAGGCTTCTTTGCTGACGTGAGGGATCTCATCCCCGGTGTGCATAATATCGTTTACCCGCAGCAGCAGCTTGCGCCCCAGCGCGCCGCCCGGATGGGAGAGCGCGAAATCTTCCGGCGTAAAACCGCGGGCTTCAAGCAGCGCGACGGCAAGCGCATCGCCCATGACCAGCGCGGCGGTGGTGCTGGATGTTGGCGCCAGGCCGAGCGGGCAGGCCTCTTTCGGTACTTTAACGCACAGATGAATATCGGCTGCACGCGCCATGCTACTTTCCGGACGGCTGGTCATGCAAATCAGCGGCACCTGCAGACGCTTCAGTACGGGGATCAATGCCAGAATTTCATTGGACTCACCGGAGTTGGACAGCGCGATAACGACATCCTGCGGCGTGACCATCCCCAGGTCGCCGTGCGCGGCTTCCCCCGGGTGTACAAAGAAGGACGAGGTTCCGGTGCTGGCAAACGTTGCCGCCATTTTGCGCCCAATGTGGCCGGACTTGCCCATCCCCATCACCACGACTTTCCCGGCACAGTAGAATATCTTCTCACATGCCAGACTAAAATCCTGATTAATGTACTGATCTAACTGCGCCAGACCTTCACGTTCAATCTCCAGAACCTCTTTGCCTGCTTTCTGAAAGTCAAAACCCGGCTGCAATTCTATTTGCGACATAATGCGTTTCCGTTTACCCAGAGAGAAGAGGCGAGAGCCAGTACAGCATCGCCATCCATACGATAAATCCACCCGTCAGCAGCGCGCCTGCGCCTTTGCCGATCTGGCGTTGCCGCCGCCAGCAGAGCAGGGCAAATATCACGCTGACCAGCAACATCACCCCGTAATCGCGTGAAAACGCCAGAGGATTAAACGGCCCCGGCGTAATCAGAGCCGGCAGGCCCATGACAATCGCGATATTAAATATGTTGGAGCCGATGATATTACCAATGGCGATGTCATCTTCCCCTTTACGCGCCCCCGCAATGGCGGTGGCCAGCTCCGGCAGGCTGGTGCCGATAGCAATAACCGTCAGGCCAATCGTCAGTTCGCTCATGGCGAAATAGTTCGCCAGTACCGTCGCGTTATCCACGACCATGCGCGTTGCCATCGGCATGATAATCAGCGCAACGCCAAGCCAGAGGAGGGCGACCGGCAGCGTGCCTTCCCGCGGGAGTTCGGCAACCTGTTCACGCGTC
This sequence comes from Enterobacter cloacae complex sp. P17RS, assembly GCF_014895885.1. Classification (NCBI taxonomy): domain Bacteria; kingdom Pseudomonadati; phylum Pseudomonadota; class Gammaproteobacteria; order Enterobacterales; family Enterobacteriaceae; genus Enterobacter; species Enterobacter cloacae complex sp. P17RS. The sequence continues at coordinate 142,111 of NZ_JADBQK010000016.1, read as the reverse complement.
AGGCTATCCTGACCCTGTTTTTCCGCCTGGCGGGCAATTTTAACACTATACAGTAACCAGATGACGGCCAACGCCAGCAGGAAAATGCCGTCGCTATAGCTCAATACGCCATCATAAAATACGCACCCTGCCAGCAGGCTTACGACTAACATTAGCGGCAATTCACGGCGCAGAACATCAGAATGCACGCGAAATGGATGGAGCAGTGCCGCAAGGCCTAAAATCAGTAATATATTGACGATGTTAGAGCCAATCGCGGTGCCAATTGCCAGGTCTAACTGACCATGCAGCGACGCCGAGACGGAGACGATGATTTCAGGAAGTGACGTGCCAACGCTGACCACGGTCATCCCGATGACTACAGGCGGTACACCCGTCAGGCGACACAGGATAGATGCAGCAAAGACTAAACGGTCAGCACTGTAGACCACTAACAGTAAACCAATGATTAACAGTGCTGTTGCTAAAAGCATCAAAAGTCCTTTCTTCAGGTATACTTGTCGGTCCATCGCGCGGGAATGGCTGGACTGCATACGGTCTGAGGCGTAACGAATTCCTAATTTTGACTTTATGCGCCGGAAAAGTAAAACAAATGCCAGCTTTCGCTAACCTCAACGGCTAATATTCTGTAAAAATGCGGGGTTAAGGGCTGATTCAGGCTGCACGTCTTAACGTGAGCAGGGTAAGAAAGGAACTATAAATGAGCCAAACGATGGCGAATATCGTCGATGTCCGCGGTGTGAGTTTTTCTCGCGGCAATCGACTGATATTCGATGATATTTCGTTGACCGTACCGCGTGGCAAAATCACCGCCATCATGGGGCCGTCCGGGATCGGTAAAACGACCCTCCTGCGCCTTATTGGTGGTCAGATCCCACCGGATAGCGGTGAAATCCTCTTCGATGGCGAAAACGTCCCGGAGATGTCGCGCTCGCGCCTGTATACTGTCCGCAAACGTATGAGTATGCTCTTTCAGTCGGGGGCGTTGTTCACCGACATGAACGTCTTTGATAACGTGGCCTATCCGCTGCGCGAGCATACCAGCCTGCCGACTGAGCTGCTGAAAAGCACGGTGATGATGAAGCTTGAAGCTGTGGGGTTGCGGGGAGCCGCGAAGCTAATGCCTTCGGAGCTGTCCGGCGGGATGGCGCGCCGCGCCGCGCTGGCGCGAGCCATTGCATTAGAGCCCGATTTAATCATGTTCGACGAACCGTTCGTCGGGCAGGATCCCATCACGATGGGCGTGCTGGTAAAGCTCATCTCTGAACTGAACAGCGCGCTCGGCGTCACCTGTATCGTGGTGTCTCACGATGTACCGGAAGTGTTGAGCATTGCCGATTACGCCTATATCGTGGCGGACAAAAAGATCGTTGCACACGGCAGCGCCCAGGCGCTGCAGGAAAATTGCGATCCACGCGTGCGGCAGTTCCTCGACGGTATTGCTGACGGACCCGTACCGTTCCGCTACCCGGCGGGCGATTATCGTGACGATTTACTGGGAATAGGGAGTTAAGCCACTCATGCTGTTAAATGCGTTGGCCGCTCTCGGACACCGTGGCATAAAAACCATCAGGACGTTCGGGCGTGCCGGATTGATGTTATTCAACGCGCTGGTCGGCAAGCCGGAGTTTAGCAAGCACGCCCCTCTGCTGGTGCGTCAGCTTTATAATGTCGGCGTGCTGTCGATGCTCATCATTATTGTTTCCGGTCTGTTTATCGGCATGGTGCTGGGGCTGCAGGGCTACCTTGTTTTGACAACCTACAGTGCGGAAACCAGCCTCGGAATGCTGGTGGCGCTTTCGCTGCTGCGCGAATTGGGTCCGGTTGTGGCGGCACTGCTGTTTGCCGGACGCGCTGGGTCGGCATTAACGGCTGAGATTGGCCTGATGCGTGCGACCGAGCAGCTATCCAGCATGGAAATGATGGCGGTCGATCCGCTGCGTCGCGTGATCTCGCCGCGTTTCTGGGCGGGGGTGATCTCGCTCCCGCTACTGACTATTCTGTTTGTCGCCGTGGGGATCTGGGGCGGTTCGCTGGTTGGGGTCCACTGGAAAGGCATCGATGCCGGCTTCTTCTGGTCTGCGATGCAGGACGCCATCGACCTGCGAATGGATCTGGTTAACTGCCTGATTAAAAGCGTGGTGTTTGCCATTACGGTCACCTGGATTGCATTGTTCAATGGTTACGATGCCATCCCGACCTCGGCGGGCATTAGCCGTGCAACTACACGTACTGTCGTACATTCGTCGCTGGCCGTACTGGGCCTGGATTTTGTGCTCACCGCACTGATGTTTGGGAATTGAGTTCATGCAAACGAGAAAAAATGAAATTTGGGTCGGCGTTTTCCTGCTGCTGGCGCTGCTGGCGGCGCTGTTTATCTGCCTGAGAGCGGCGGATATCACCTCAGTACGCACCGAGCCGACGTATCGCATCTATGCCACGTTCGATAACATCGGCGGGCTGAAGGCGCGTTCACCGGTCCGCATTGGCGGTGTGGTGATCGGCCGCGTATCTGACATTACGCTCGATGAGAAAACGTATCTGCCGCGCGTTGCGATGGATATCGAAGAACGTTACAACCACATTCCGGACACCAGCTCCCTTTCTATCCGTACTTCCGGCCTGCTGGGTGAACAATATCTGGCACTTAACGTCGGCTTTGAAGATCCTGAGCTGGGAACGACTATCCTTAAAGACGGTAGCGTTATCCAGGATACGAAGTCCGCGATGGTGCTGGAGGACATGATTGGTCAGTTCCTTTACAACAGTAAAGGGGATGATAAAAAGTCTGACGATGCCCCTGCGCAGAGTGAAGACCATACCAACGTTGCGCCGACCCCTGGTGCTGCGAATTAATTCAGGAGAAGTCATTCATGTTTAAACGACTGTTAATGGTTGCCATGCTGGTCATTGCCCCTCTCACTGCGGTACATGCTGCGGATCAGAGCAACCCGTACAAACTGATGGACGAAGCTGCGAAGAAAACCTTCGACCGTCTCAAAAACGAACAGCCAAAAATTCGCGCGAATCCTGACTATCTGCGTGACGTGGTTGACCAGGAACTGCTGCCGTATGTGCAGATCAAATATGCGGGAGCGTTGGTGCTGGGCCGCTATTACAAAGACGCCACCCCGGCGCAGCGTGAGGCCTATTTTGCCGCATTCCGTGAATACCTGAAGCAGGCGTATGGTCAGGCGCTGGCGATGTACCACGGTCAGACCTATCAGATCGCCCCGGAGCAGCCGCTGGGTGATGCGACCATCGTGCCTATTCGCGTAACGATCATCGATCCTAACGGCCGTCCGCCGGTGCGCCTGGATTTCCAGTGGCGTAAAAACAGCCAGACCGGCCACTGGCAGGCGTATGACATGATCGCCGAAGGCGTAAGCATGATCACCACCAAGCAGAACGAGTGGAGCGACCTGCTGCGCACCAAGGGCATTGATGGCCTGACCGCACAGCTGCAGTCCATTGCTCGTCAGAAAATTACCCTGGACGAGAAGAAGTAATGTCGCAGCAACTCCGCTGGTCGCGTGAAGGTGAGACGTTAAGGCTGTCCGGTGAGCTGGACCAGGATCTGCTGAACCCACTGTGGGATAAACGCCAGGAAGCGATGCAGGGCGTGACGCTTATCGACTTAACCGACGTCACGCGGGTGGATACGGCAGGCGTTGCGCTGCTCGCCCATCTGGTTGCCGTGGGCAAAAAGCAGGGAACAAGCGTCATGCTTCATGGCGCGAGTGAAAATGTCGTTACCCTTGCGCAACTCTACAATCTGCCTCAGGACGTACTGCCTCGTTAATATTTTCAGTGCGTTACTTCCGAAAGCCCTGACAGTTTCATCGTCGGGGCTTTTTGCTTGTTTAAGACGACGCCACTTTGCTCTAAGATGTTGGGCTTGTTTTCACTATCAGATGATTAAGAGCCCATGGAAAATCATGAAATCCAGACAGTGCTGATGAATGCACTCTCCCTTCAGGAAGCCCACGTCACTGGCGATGGCAGTCACTTCCAGGTTATTGCTGTGGGTGAGATGTTCGACGGTATGAGCCGTGTGAAGAAGCAGCAGGCTGTGTACGCGCCGCTGATGGAATATATTGCGGATAACCGCATCCACGCCCTGTCGATTAAAGCGTTCACCCCGCAAGAGTGGGCACGCGATCGCAAACTAAACGGTTTTTGAGCTGAGGGCGACAGGCCCGCAGCACGGTTGAATTTATAAGAGAGCACACAATGGATAAATTTCGTGTACAGGGGCCAACGCGTCTCCAGGGCGAAGTCACAATTTCTGGCGCGAAGAACGCCGCGCTGCCAATCCTCTTTGCTGCGCTGCTCGCGGAAGAGCCGGTAGAAATTCAGAACGTACCGAAGCTGAAAGATATCGACACGACCATGAAGTTGCTCACCCAGTTGGGCACTAAAGTTGAGCGCAACGGTTCCGTCTGGATCGACGCCAGCAACGTGAACAACTTCTCTGCGCCTTACGATCTGGTTAAAACCATGCGTGCATCTATCTGGGCGCTTGGCCCGCTGGTGGCACGTTTCGGTCAGGGTCAGGTTTCGCTGCCGGGTGGTTGCGCCATCGGCGCGCGTCCGGTTGACCTGCATATCTTTGGCCTGGAGAAACTGGGCGCAGAGATCAAGCTGGAAGAGGGTTACGTTAAGGCCTCCGTCAACGGTCGTCTGAAAGGCGCGCACATTGTCATGGACAAAGTGAGCGTAGGCGCTACCGTCACCATCATGTCTGCTGCAACGCTGGCAGAAGGTACCACCATCATCGAAAACGCCGCGCGCGAACCGGAGATCGTGGATACCGCCAATTTCCTCGTGGCGCTGGGCGCGAAGATTTCCGGCCAGGGTACTGACCGCATCACCATTGAAGGCGTTGAGCGTCTGGGCGGTGGTGTGTATCGCGTTCTGCCGGACCGTATCGAAACCGGCACCTTCCTGGTGGCTGCGGCCATTTCCGGCGGTAAGATTGTCTGCCGTAATGCACAGCCAGACACTCTGGATGCCGTTCTGGCGAAGCTGCGTGAAGCGGGTGCCGATGTTGAAACCGGTGAAGACTGGATCAGCCTCGACATGCACGGCAAGCGTCCTAAAGCGGTGACCGTGCGTACGGCTCCGCATCCGGCATTCCCGACCGATATGCAGGCACAGTTCACTCTGCTGAACCTGGTTGCCGAAGGAACCGGTGTGATTACCGAGACGATTTTCGAGAACCGTTTTATGCACGTACCGGAACTGATCCGTATGGGTGCACACGCTGAGATCGAAAGTAACACCGTGATTTGCCATGGCGTTGAGAAACTGTCCGGTGCTCAGGTAATGGCAACGGATCTGCGTGCGTCTGCAAGCCTGGTGCTGGCGGGCTGTATCGCGGAAGGCACAACGGTGGTGGATCGTATTTATCACATCGATCGTGGCTATGAACGTATTGAAGACAAACTGCGCGCGCTGGGTGCCAATATCGAGCGTGTGAAGGGCGAGTAATCGTTCCGGCAGCCCCCTGCCAGAAATGACCGGGGGGTTGCTATTCCTGTCAAAAAAACCGTTATCCCTGCGGTTCTGTTTTTGCTTTTCTCTGGCGCATCATGCGCGTTCTGTCGATAAATTCATGAGTAACAGGATCGTGATAACGTGAAGGCCAGATCACCCACGGGTGCGTTTCCAGCGCCGTCGCGATAATCAATTCTCCCTTTGGCCAGGGGCGGGTCAGGGCGTTGGCCAGGGTGGAAGAACTCAGACCATGGCGGCGGGACTCTGCTGCAAGTGACGTACCTCTTTTGCGCAGTGCCGCAATGATATCTGCCGTATGCCAGTCGATAAATTTCGTATCCATAACGCTGTCCTTAAGTTCGGATTCACCTACGCCGTTTCTTCTGAAACGACTGGCTTACTATACCCATTTCGACTTCTTGTTCTAAAAAGTTCGCGTTACTTGAAGGGATATTCAGAATAAGACATGGCTTTATTCATGCGGGCTCTAACCCGATTCATTTACATGAATGCGGAATTTACTGGTGCGTTTTTGAACCTCCCCGCGATGGATACGGGGAGGTGGGTGCAAGATTAACGGTCGCGTTGAACAGCGATATGGGCAAGACCAATCAGAGCATCGCGCCATGGGCTGTCTGGAATAACCTGGAGAGCTTCGATGGCTTTGTCAGCCTCTTCTTCAGCGCGCTGGCGGGTCCATTCCAGCGAGCCGCAGATGGCCATCGTTTCCAGTACAGGTTCCAGAAGATGGCGGCCATTTCCCTGTTCGATCGCCTCACGGATCATTTTCGCCTGGTCGGCCGTTCCGTTACGCATCGCGTGAAGCAGCGGCAGGGTCGGTTTGCCTTCATTCAGGTCATCGCCAACGTTTTTGCCGAGCGTTTCGCCGTCCGCGCTGTAGTCCAGCAAATCATCAATCAGCTGGAAGGCAGTACCCAGGTAGCGTCCATAATCCTGCAGTCCTTTTTCCTGCGCCTCGGAACAGCCAGCCAGGATGCCGGAACACTGGGCGGCCGCTTCAAACAGGCGCGCTGTTTTGCTGTAGATAACGCGCATGTAGTTTTCTTCGGTGATATCGGGGTCATTGACGTTCATCAGCTGCAGCACTTCGCCTTCAGCGATGACGTTGACGGCTTCGGACATCACCTCGAGCACTTTCAGAGAGCCCAGGCTGGTCATCATCTGGAAGGCGCGGGTATAGATAAAGTCCCCGACCAGAACGCTGGCGGCGTTCCCGAAGGCAGCGTTTGCCGTGGCTTTGCCACGACGCATATCGGATTCATCCACAACATCGTCATGCAGAAGCGTCGCGGTGTGAATAAATTCGATCAGCGCGGCGATCGTCACGTGGGCATTTCCCTGATAGCCAACGGCTCTGGCAGCCAGAATGGCAATCATCGGGCGAATGCGTTTACCGCCGCCGCTGACAATGTAATAGCCCAACTGATTGATCAGCTGAACGTCAGAGTTGAGTTGCTCCAGGATTGCTGCATTTACACCCGCCATATCTTGCGCGGTTAACTCGTTGATTTTTTCTAAATTCATCGCAAAAGCCGGGCTTTTTATCCTGTTGATCCCATCTTCAATGGGGTAACGAAGGGTTTCGGTTTATCAATAGTAGTGCTGATTGTACTGAAAAAACGGCTCAGATAAACGTTACCGTACGTGTTGTGTTTTTTTTCTTCATGTATTGACGGTAGCACTTGTCAAAGGCTCGCGTTTTGCGTAATATTCGCGCCCTATTGTGAATATTTATAGCGCACTCTGATTCATACGAGGACGTGCGCGGAAGCGGAGTTTATATGTACGCGGTTTTCCAAAGTGGTGGTAAACAACACCGAGTAAGCGAAGGTCAGACCGTTCGCCTGGAAAAGCTGGACATCGCAACTGGCGAATCTGTTGAGTTCGCAGAAGTTCTGATGATCGCAAACGGTGAAGAAGTCAAAATCGGCGTTCCTTTCGTTGATGGTGGCGTTATCAAAGCTGAAGTTGTTGCACACGGTCGTGGCGAGAAAGTTAAAATCGTTAAGTTTCGTCGTCGTAAACACTACCGTAAGCAGCAGGGCCACCGTCAGTGGTTCACTGATGTGAAAATTACTGGCATCAGCGCCTAAGACCTGAGGAGAGATTTAAATGGCACATAAAAAGGCTGGCGGCTCCACACGTAACGGTCGCGATTCAGAAGCTAAACGCCTGGGCGTTAAGCGTTTCGGTGGCGAATCCGTTCTGGCGGGTAGCATCATCGTTCGTCAACGTGGTACCAAATTCCACGCTGGCAACAACGTAGGTTGCGGTCGTGACCACACTCTGTTTGCTAAAGCAGACGGTAAAGTGAAATTTGAAGTTAAAGGCCCGAACAACCGTAAATACATCAGCATCGTTGCTGAGTAAGGTTTTCTCGGTCCGGTAACGGATTAAAGCCCCGCAACGTGTTGCGGGGCTTTTTACATTGGAAACCCGGAAAATTTTCTGTAGGGAAAACGGGCATGAAGCAGCAGGCCGGCATTGGTATTCTTTTGGCGCTCACGACCGCAATGTGCTGGGGTGCGCTGCCAATTGCAATGAAGCAGGTACTGGAAGTGATGGAGCCGCCTACGGTGGTCTTTTATCGCTTCCTGATGGCAAGCATTGGTCTCGGGACCATCCTTGCAGTTAAAGGCAAGCTTCCACCGCTACGGCTCTTCCGCAAACCTCGATGGCTGGTGTTACTGGCCATTGCGACGGGCGGTCTGTTCGGTAACTTTATCCTGTTCAGCTCTTCCCTGCAGTATTTGAGCCCTACGGCGTCTCAGGTGATTGGTCAGCTTTCGCCTGTCGGCATGATGGTCGCGAGCGTGTTCATCCTCAAAGAGAAGATGCGCGGGACGCAGATTATCGGGGCAAGCATGCTGCTATGCGGCCTGGTGATGTTCTTCAACACCAGCCTGATCGAGATTTTTACCCGGCTTACGGACTACACCTGGGGCGTGATCTTCGGCGTGGGTGCAGCAACGGTCTGGGTGAGCTATGGCGTCGCGCAAAAGGTGTTATTGCGTCGCCTGGCCTCACAGCAGATCCTTTTTTTGCTGTACACTTTGTGTACAGTGGCATTATTGCCGTTAGCGAAGCCGGGCGTCATTACCCAGCTGAGCGACTGGCAACTGGCGTGCCTCATTTTTTGTGGGCTTAACACGCTGGTCGGTTATGGCGCGCTGGCGGAAGCGATGGCGCGCTGGCAGGCAGCACAGGTGAGCGCATTGATCACGCTTACCCCGCTGTTTACGCTGTTATTTTCAGATTTGTTATCAATGGCCTGGCCCGATGTCTTCGTCAGACCGATGCTCAACCTGTTGGGCTATCTCGGTGCGTTTGTCGTGGTTGCGGGCGCGATGTATTCCGCCATTGGTCATCGTCTTTGGGGACGTTGGCGCAAAAATGAAGCGGTCGTAGTAGTCCCCCGCTCAGGCGAATGAGTTACGGAGAGTAAAATGAAGTTTGTTGATGAAGCGACGATTCTGGTCGTGGCAGGTGATGGCGGTAACGGTTGTGTAAGCTTCCGCCGTGAAAAATATATTCCTCGTGGCGGCCCTGACGGCGGTGACGGTGGCGATGGTGGTGACGTGTGGCTGGAGGCGGATGAAAACCTCAACACGCTGATCGACTACCGCTTTGAAAAATCCTTCCGTGCAGAACGCGGACAGAACGGCCAGAGCCGTGACTGTACCGGTAAACGCGGTAAAGACGTGACCATTAAGGTTCCGGTTGGTACGCGCGTTATCGATCAGGGCACCGGTGAAACCATGGGCGATATGACCAAACACGGTCAGCGCCTGATGGTCGCAAAAGGCGGCTGGCACGGTCTGGGTAACAGCCGTTTCAAATCTTCCGTTAACCGTACCCCGCGTCAGAAAACGATGGGTACGCCAGGCGATAAGCGTGACCTGCAGCTTGAACTGATGCTGCTGGCTGACGTGGGCATGCTGGGTATGCCAAACGCAGGTAAATCGACCTTTATTCGCGCCGTCTCTGCGGCCAAGCCAAAAGTAGCGGACTATCCGTTTACCACGCTGGTACCAAGCCTCGGCGTTGTCCGTATGGATAACGAGAAGAGCTTTGTGGTCGCCGATATTCCGGGCCTGATTGAAGGCGCTGCGGAAGGGGCTGGCCTGGGTATTCGCTTCCTGAAGCACCTTGAGCGTTGCCGCGTACTGTTGCACCTCATCGACATCGATCCGATCGACGGTTCCGATCCGGTTGAAAACGCCCGTATCATTATCGGTGAGCTGGAAAAATACAGCGAAAAACTGGCGAGTAAGCCACGCTGGCTGGTCTTCAACAAGATCGACCTGATGGATAAAGCGGAAGCCGAAGCGAAAGCCAAAGCGATTGCCGAAGCGATGGGCTGGGAAGATAAATACTACCTCATCTCCGCGGCAAGCCAGGTTGGCGTGAAAGATCTCTGCTGGGATGTGATGACCTTCATCATCGAGAACCCTGTCGTTCAGGCTGAAGAAGCGAAACAGCCAGAAAAAGTCGAATTCATGTGGGATGACTACCACCGCCAGCAGCTCGAAGAGCTGGAAGCGGAAGAGGAAGACGACTGGGACGATGACTGGGATGAAGACGACGAAGAAGGCGTCGAGTTCATCTACAAGCACTAATATCTGTCCAAAGCCCCCATCAGGGGGCTTTTTTCATTCCAGCGTTGAGGGCAGCCAGCAGCTTGCTATCAGGCCGCCTTCAGCACCATTCTCCAGCATCAGCTTACCGTGATGAAGCTGCAGGATGCGCTGTACGATACTCAGGCCCAGGCCGCTGCCGCCGTAACGCTGATCGAGGCGACGGAACGGCTCCGTGATCGACTGTCGATGCGCTTCGTCAATACCAGGCCCCTGATCGATAACGCTGAGCTGCGTACCGCCTTCGACCGCGGTAAGCGTCACGGTAATCGTGGTGCCTGTCGGGCTGTAGCGCCCGGCATTCTCCAGCAGGTTGCGCAGCATCAGCCGCAGCAGTACCGCGTCTCCCTGAACCGTGAGCGCGCTTTTAGCAGGCCAAATCACCGTATGCTCTTTGGCTTCATGCTCAAGACCAAGAGGCGTGATAATGGTGTCCGTCCAGTTGATGGTTTCATAGTGGCCGCTCGCCATTGCCTGTCCTGCACGGGCCAGCATCAGCAGTTGCTCAACGGTGTGCATTAGCTGGTCAATACGGCTGATGAGCGTCGTGGCCTGCGTAGAGCCTGACTGGGCCATGAGCTCCAGATGGAGCCTGATTCCGGCAAGAGGCGTTCGCAGTTCATGGGCGGCGTCAGCCGTAAAGAGACGCTCCTGCTGAATGGTACTGTCCAGCCTGGCGAGTAGCTGATTGAGCGAGGTGGTAACGGCGCCGATTTCTTCCATGTCGGAATACATAGGAAGTGGGGTTAGGTTATCCGCCGAACGGTTAGCCAGGCTCACGCGTAGTTTGTTCAGCGGTCGGGTTATCCAGGTGACCGCCCAGAACGAGAAAAACAACGTAAACCCAACCATCACCAGGGAAGGAACCAGCAGCGAGGCAATCGCTTCGCGGATCTCTTTCTCGACGTGGTTGTTACGCGATTTTGCCGACAGCGTTTCGTTCACCAGAAAGCCAATCTGCTCGCGGCTTTCGTGCCACAACCAAATGACGCTTATCAGCTGGAAAAATAACAGAATGACCGCCAGCAACACCATTAATCGCCGACGCATGCTGTTCATTTCTGGCTCTCCAGGCGGTAGCCAACGCCGCGGACGGTTTTAATCCGGTCTTTGCCGAGCTTACGACGCAGGTTGTGGATGTGGACTTCCAGGGTATTTGACCCCGGATCGTCCTGCCAGGAATAGATATCCTGCTGAAGGGTTTCTCTGTGTACCGTTTGTCCGCTTCGCATGATCAGACGCGTCAGCAAGGCGAACTCTTTTGGTGTGACTTCAACGGGCTGGGACTGGCGCAATACCTGTTGGGTTTGCAGATTCAGGGTAATGTCCCCGTCGGTTAGTAAGTTATCACTATGGCCCTGATAACGGCGTATTAACGCTCGCACCCGAGCCTGAAGTTCTGCAAGCGCAAAGGGCTTCACCAGATAATCATCGGCGCCAGCATCAAGGCCGGTAATACGATCTTCAATGGCGTCGCGTGCCGTCAGGATTAACACCGGATTGGCGATGCCCCGGCGACGCCACTGGGTAAGCAACGTCGCGCCGTCTTTGTCCGGCAAGCCCAGGTCAAGGATCACCAGGCTGTATTCGCCGCTCTGGATCAGGGCATCTGCTTCTGCCGCGGTGCCGGCACAGTCCAGGGCATAGCCTTCATTGGCGAGTCCCAGAGCCAGTCCTTCCTGTAATAACAGATCGTCTTCAACTATAAGTAGTTTCATCGCTAGTTATTCTGGTAGATGTCTTTATAAAGCCTGCTTTCGAAGCGAACCAGTGGAATACGGCGGTTGCGCTGGTCGGTCGGTTCGACGGCATAGCCGGAAAGATACTGCACGAATGCCATGCGCTGTCCGCTGGCGGTCGTGATGAACCCTGCCAGGTTATACACCCCCTGCAGTGAACCTGTTTTCGCGGAGACTTTGCCATCCACACCCGCCGCATGAAGCCCGGCGCGGTACTGCAGCGAACCGTCGTGTCCGGCAAGCGGCAGCATTGAGATAAAGTTTAGCTCAGTGTCATGTTGTGCAATGTACTGAAGCACCTGCATCATGGTGGCCGGGGCAATCAGGTTATGACGCGATAATCCTGAACCATCAACGGCGATAGTGTTACCCAGATCGATCCCCGCCTGCTGGCGCAGGATCTGACGAACAGCGTCTGAGCCCGCGCGCCAGGTTCCCGGCACGCCGAAACGCGCGTGGCCAATCATGCGGAACACGGTGTCGGCAATCATGTTGTCAGACTTTTTCAGCATAATTCGCAGCAAATCGTGCAGCGGTGGCGACTGTTTGCTGGCAATGACCGTTCCGGGCTGGTTGACCTGCGTCTGGCGTAGCAGCGTGCCGGAGTAGGTTATTCCCGCCTGCTTCAGCTCATCCTTGAGAATCGCACCCGCATAGCTTGCGCCATCCTGAATCGCGAAGGCCAGCGGCAGGGGATCGGCGCGCTGCGTCAGGCAGCCGGTGAGGGTGTAGCGGTTAAGATCGCCAGGCACCACGTCCAGTTCGCAGTACTGGGCATCAGGGGAGCCTTTAGCCAGCGTTCGCACCTGACTAAACATGGTCACCGGATAGTAAGATGCCACGCGAATGAACGCTAAATCATCTGGCTTGGGCGCGCTGTAAAGGGAAATCGAGAAGCAGTTGCGGTCAACAATCGCGGCGGCTGGCGGGGCGCTAAAGCACTGCGTCATGTCGTTCCACGGCCAGCCTGGTGCTTTATCGTGGCTGGCAAAAATGGAGGTATCGATCAGCACGTTGCCATCGATTTTTGTCACGCCGGATTTTTTCAACACCGCTACCATGTTGCGGATATCCTGGCGCTTAAAGGTGGGATCGCCACCGAAACGGGCGATAAGATCGCCTTTCAGTTCGCCACCGTCGACGTTACCTTTGGTTTCAAGCGTGGTGGTAAAACGGAAGTCAGGCCCGAGTTGGAGCAGGGCGGCGAGGGCAGTGATCACCTTCTGGGTACTGGCAGGCAGCGCCATCTGTTGACTGTGATAGTCAATCTCGGGAGCCTGTGCGCCAACCTTCTGCACCATCAGGGCGAGGTTCGCGCCTGCGGGGAGCTGATTAATGTACTCATCAACATTCGCGGCCTGGGCGGTGAACGTTATACTGGTAGTCAATCCGATGATAAAACTGGAAAATCGCATAATCTCGCGCTAACAACCCGAAAACAAACCGTCATACTACGGTGCATGGCACTGCAAAGTAAACGATGACCCATAGTGAACTTCGCGGTAAAATGCGTATCAAATTGAAAAATTGCTGCTGACCTGGGGCGTCGCTCCCGGGTCGGTTTTCTTTTTGCTTCTTGCCCGCTTCGGGGGGCAGGAGCAGGGAACACTGCTCCCAACAGGAATGTTTAAGAGGTATAACAAATGCAAGCTATTCCGATGACCTTACGTGGTGCCGAAAAACTGCGCGAAGAGCTGGATTTCCTGAAATCCGTGCGTCGCCCTGAAATCATCGCCGCTATCGCGGAAGCCCGTGAGCATGGCGACCTGAAAGAGAATGCTGAATACCATGCGGCGCGCGAGCAGCAGGGTTTCTGTGAAGGGCGCATTAAAGATATCGAAGCGAAACTGTCTAATGCACAGGTTATTGATATCACCAAAATGCCTAACAACGGTCGCGTGATCTTTGGTTCTACCGTCAGCGTTCTGAACCTCGACAACGATGAAGAGCAAACCTATCGCATCGTGGGCGATGATGAAGCAGACTTTAAACAGAACCTGATTTCGGTGAACTCACCCATTGCTCGCGGCCTGATTGGCAAAGAGCAGGACGATGTTGTCACCATCCGCACCCCTGGCGGTGAAGTGGAATACGAAATTATCAAGGTTGAATACCTGTAATTCGCTTCTCTACTAAGATGTTGATACATTGTAAAGAAAAGAAAAAGGCCGCATAGCGGCCTTTTATCAACTCAAGGAGCATGGCATTTTGCTGAGCCTGTTGAAAGAAATCCCTCGTTTCACACAGAAAATGTGATTGATTCAGGATATCCTTAGCGTGGCAGCGAGATTTTACGCTCTTTAGATGGGCGATAGAGCACCAGCGTTTTACCGATGACCTGTACATTACAGGCGCCGGTTTCGCGCACGATGGCTTCCACGATCAGGTTTTTAGTGTCTCTGTCTTCAGAGGCGATTTTCACCTTGATCAGCTCGTGGTGTTCCAGCGCTTGTTCAATCTCGGCAAGCACCCCTTCGGTCAAACCATTGTTGCCAAGCATGACTACAGGCTTGAGCGGATGTGCCAGACCTTTAAGGTGCTGTTTTTGTTTAGTACTCAGATTCATCGTATATTTTTGCTTACGTTGGGATTGAAAACGGTTCATTCTACCGCCATCTCCCTTATATCGCCAAATAGCTGCGTAGAAATTTACGTCACAGGCAAGCAACGATGAACCAGGACGGAAATGTTAAATGACAGGTAAAAAGCGTTCTGCCAGTTCCAGCCGCTGGCTTCAAGAACACTTTAGCGATAAATATGTTCAACAGGCACAGAAAAAGGGGTTACGTTCCCGTGCCTGGTTTAAACTTGATGAAATACAGCAAAGTGACAAACTTTTTAAGCCGGGGATGACGGTTGTCGACCTCGGTGCGGCACCTGGCGGATGGTCCCAGTATGCGGTAACGCAGATCGGCGGAACGGGCCGAATCATCGCGTGCGATCTTTTACCAATGGATCCCATCGTTGGTGTCGACTTCCTTCAGGGCGACTTTCGTGATGAATTAGTGCTGAAAGCGTTACTTGATCGTGTTGGTGACAGTAAGGTCCAGGTTGTCATGTCGGATATGGCACCAAATATGTGCGGAACACCGGCGGTGGATATCCCCCGCGCCATGTATCTGGTGGAGCTAGCGTTAGAAATGTGTCGTGATGTACTAGCGCCTGGTGGTAGTTTTGTTGTGAAGGTGTTTCAGGGCGAAGGTTTCGAGGAGTATCTTAAGGAAATTCGCTCCCTGTTTGCGAAGGTCAAAGTTCGTAAGCCGGACTCTTCCCGGGCCCGTTCCCGTGAAGTGTATATTGTAGCGACCGGGCGAAAATGATAACCGGGAGATTTCAGACGAAAGTTTGAATGAAACTGGATATAGAGTATCCTGACGCTGTTTTTAACACAGTTGTAATATGAGGTTAATCCCTTGAGTGACATGGCGAAAAACCTAATACTCTGGCTGGTCATTGCCGTTGTGCTGATGTCAGTATTCCAGAGCTTTGGGCCCAGCGAGTCGAATGGCCGCAAGGTGGATTATTCTACCTTCCTGCAAGAGGTCAATCAGGACCAGGTTCGCGAAGCGCGTATCAACGGACGTGAGATCAACGTTACCAAGAAAGATAGTAACCGTTACACGACTTACATCCCGGTGAACGATCCTAAGCTGCTTGATAACCTTCTGACCAAAAACGTCAAAGTGGTAGGCGAGCCGCCAGAAGAACCAAGCCTGCTGGCTTCTATCTTCATTTCCTGGTTCCCGATGCTGCTTCTTATCGGCGTCTGGATCTTCTTTATGCGCCAGATGCAGGGCGGCGGTGGCAAAGGTGCCATGTCGTTCGGTAAGAGCAAGGCGCGTATGCTGACGGAAGACCAGATCAAGACCACGTTTGCTGACGTCGCCGGTTGTGACGAAGCAAAAGAAGAAGTGGGTGAACTGGTTGAATACCTGCGCGAGCCGAGCCGTTTCCAGAAACTGGGCGGTAAGATCCCGAAAGGCGTCCTGATGGTAGGCCCTCCGGGTACCGGTAAAACCCTGCTGGCGAAAGCCATCGCGGGTGAAGCGAAGGTGCCGTTCTTTACTATTTCAGGTTCTGACTTCGTTGAAATGTTCGTGGGTGTCGGTGCATCTCGTGTGCGTGACATGTTCGAGCAGGCCAAGAAGGCAGCACCGTGCATCATCTTTATCGATGAAATCGACGCCGTAGGCCGCCAGCGTGGCGCGGGCCTGGGCGGTGGTCACGATGAGCGTGAGCAGACCCTGAACCAGATGCTGGTTGAGATGGACGGCTTCGAAGGTAACGAAGGTATTATCGTTATCGCGGCGACTAACCGTCCGGATGTACTTGACCCTGCGCTGCTGCGTCCAGGCCGTTTCGACCGTCAGGTTGTTGTCGGTCTGCCGGATGTTCGTGGTCGTGAACAGATTCTGAAAGTGCACATGCGTCGCGTACCGCTGGCGCCAGATATCGACGCGGCAATCATTGCGCGCGGTACCCCGGGCTTCTCCGGTGCGGACCTGGCTAACCTGGTCAACGAAGCTGCACTGTTTGCCGCTCGCGGTAACAAGCGCGTGGTCTCCATGGTGGAGTTCGAGAAAGCGAAAGACAAAATCATGATGGGTGCGGAACGTCGCTCCATGGTGATGACGGAAGCGCAGAAAGAGTCCACGGCTTACCACGAAGCGGGTCACGCGATTATCGGTCGCCTGGTGCCGGAACACGATCCGGTACACAAGGTAACGATTATTCCGCGCGGCCGTGCGCTGGGTGTGACCTTCTTCCTGCCTGAGGGCGACGCGATCAGCGCCAGCCGTCAGAAGCTGGAAAGCCAGATTTCGACCCTGTACGGCGGTCGTCTGGCAGAAGAGATCATCTACGGTCCGGAACATGTTTCTACCGGTGCGTCGAACGACATTAAAGTGGCGACAAACCTGGCGCGTAACATGGTGACTCAATGGGGCTTCTCCGACAAACTCGGTCCGCTGCTGTATGCAGAGGAAGAGGGTGAAGTATTCCTGGGCCGCTCCGTAGCGAAAGCAAAACATATGTCCGATGAGACGGCACGTATCATCGACCAGGAAGTGAAAGCGCTGATTGAACGTAACTACGGTCGTGCGCGTCAGATCCTGAACGACAATATGGACATTCTGCATTCGATGAAAGATGCGCTCATGAAATATGAGACCATCGATGCACCGCAGATTGACGACCTGATGGCTCGCCGCGAAGTGCGTCCGCCAGCAGGCTGGGAAGACCCAGGCGCTTCCAACAATTCTGACAACAATGGTACCCCGCGCGCGCCGCGTCCGGTCGATGAACCGCGTACGCCAAACCCGGGCAACACCATGTCAGAGCAGTTGGGCGACAAGTAAGTCACTGCTGTTGAAGCGTTTGTCTGTACCCCAAACCCTGGAGCTTGCTCCGGGGTTTTTCTTTTCCGTTAAACCATATTAAAACCAGGGATTTGACCATGAAACTCTTCGCCCAGGACTCGCATCTCGATCTTTCACATCCGCACGTGATGGGGATCATGAATGTTACCCCTGACTCCTTCTCTGACGGCGGCACGCATAACACGCTTATCGACGCGGTTAAGCACGCAAATCTAATGATCAACGCGGGTGCCACCATCATTGACGTGGGCGGTGAATCGACGCGTCCCGGCGCGGCAGATGTTTCGGTGGAAGAAGAGCTGGCGCGCGTGGTGCCGGTGGTTGAGGCAATCGCGCAACGTTTCGAGGTGTGGATCTCCGTCGACACGTCCAAACCAGAAGTGATCCGTGAAGTGGCGAGAGTGGGTGCTCACATTATTAATGATATCCGCTCGCTGACCGAACCGGGTGCGATCGAGGCCGCTGCAGAAACCGGCCTGCCGGTATGCCTGATGCACATGCAGGGGCAACCGAAAACTATGCAGGAAGCGCCGAAGTATGATGACGTCTTTGCCGACGTGAATCGCTTCTTTATTGAGCATATTGAACGCTGTGAGCGTGCAGGCATCCCAAAAGAGAAATTGCTGCTCGACCCGGGGTTCGGTTTCGGTAAAAATCTCTCACACAATTATGCGTTGCTTGCGCGCTTATCGGAATTTCATCACTTTGGTCTGCCGCTGCTGGTGGGTATGTCGAGAAAGTCGATGATTGGCCAATTGCTTAATGTAGGACCGAGCGAGCGCCTGAGTGGCAGCCTGGCCTGCGCGGTAATTGCGGCGATGCAAGGCGCGCACATTATCCGTGTCCATGACGTCAAAGAAACAGTAGAAGCCATGCGTGTGGTGGAAGCCACACTGGCAGCGAAGGAAAACAAACGCTATGAGTAACCGTAAATATTTTGGTACCGATGGTATCCGTGGGCGCGTAGGCGATGCTCCAATTACCCCTGATTTTGTTCTGAAGCTCGGCTGGGCTGCCGGCAAGGTACTGGCGCGTCATGGCTCACGTAAGATCATTATTGGTAAAGATACCCGTATTTCGGGCTATATGCTGGAATCTGCGTTGGAAGCGGGTCTGGCAGCGGCAGGGCTTTCAGCCTCTTTTACTGGCCCAATGCCAACGCCTGCTGTTGCCTATCTTACACGCACCTTCCGCGCGGAAGCGGGAATTGTGATTTCGGCGTCTCATAACCCGTTCTACGACAACGGCATCAAGTTCTTCTCCATTGACGGCACCAAGCTGCCGGACGAAGTGGAAGAGGCCATTGAAGCCGAAATGGAAAAAGAGATCACCTGTGTTGATTCCGCAGAGCTGGGTAAAGCGAACCGTATCGTCGATGCGGCGGGTCGTTATATCGAATTCTGCAAAGGCACCTTCCCGAACGAGCTGAGCCTGGCGCATCTTAAAATTGTGGTGGACTGTGCGAACGGTGCGACCTATCACATTGCGCCGAATGTCTTCCGCGAGCTGGGTGCGAAAGTGATCGCCATCGGCTGCGAGCCGGATGGTCTGAACATTAACGAAGAAGTCGGGGCGACGGACGTGCGCGCCCTGCAGGCGCGCGTGCTGGCGGAAAAAGCCGATCTGGGTATTGCTCTGGACGGCGACGGTGACCGCGTGATCATGGTTGACCACGAAGGTAATAAAGTCGACGGCGATCAGATCCTCTACATCATTGCCCGTGAAGGCCTGCGCCAGGGTCAGCTGCGCGGCGGCGCGGTAGGGACCCTGATGAGCAACATGGGTCTGGAGCTGGCGCTGAAACAGCTCGGTATTCCGTTTGTTCGCGCGAAAGTGGGCGACCGCTACGTGCTGGAAAAATTGCAGGAGAAGGGCTGGCGTATTGGCGCTGAGAACTCAGGTCACGTGATCCTGCTCGATAAAACCACTACCGGTGACGGCATTGTTGCCGCGCTTCAGGTGGTTGCCGCGATGGCGCGCAACCATATGAGCCTGCACGATCTGTGCAGCGGGATGAAAATGTTCCCGCAGATCCTGGTGAACGTGCGTTTCACTGCGGGTAAAGGCGATCCGCTGGAAAATGACAACGTGAAAGCGGTAATGGCTGACGTTGAAGCGGCGCTGGGCAGCCGTGGACGCGTGCTGCTGCGTAAGTCCGGTACCGAACCACTGATCCGCGTGATGGTGGAAGGCGAAGACGAAGCGCAGGTCACCGAATTTGCGCACCGTATTGCGGATGCCGTAAAAGCTGCATAATCTTGCACGCTAAATGTTTAAAAAGGCGGCGTTTGCCGCCTTTGTTTTAAGCAATTAATGGCTTTTTGCTGTTTTTTTCCGCAGTTGATACAATGCGTCGAAAATGCCCTTGCGAAGGTGATTCGCTTTGGTTAGTATTCACACCCGCTTCAGTGGGAAACAAAAATCCTGCTAATTGGTCGAAGCATTGGTATGCGGCAAATCCGCAAGGAACAGGTTGATTATGTACGAAGCTCTTTTAGTTATTTTCCTTATTGTAGCCATCGCTCTCGTAGCGCTGATTATGCTGCAGCAAGGTAAAGGCGCTGATATGGGAGCCTCCTTCGGAGCAGGCGCTTCCGGTACGCTGTTCGGTTCAAGTGGTTCTGCGAACTTCATGACCCGCACGACGGCGATTCTGGCTACGCTATTCTTCATCATCAGTCTGGTGCTGGGCAATATCAACAGCAACAAGACCAGCAAAGGAAGCGAGTGGGAAAATCTGAGCGCGCCAGCCAAAACTGAGCAGACTCAGCCAGCTGCACCGGCTAAGCCAACCAGCGATATCCCGCAGTAAGTATTCCGTACCGAGGTGGTGGAATTGGTAGACACGCTACCTTGAGGTGGTAGTGCCCTAACGGGCTTGTGGGTTCGAGTCCCATCCTCGGTACCAATATTCCAGAAGAAAGACGTCGAAAGGCGTCTTTTTTTCGTCTGTAGCTTTTACCTTTCGTAGGCCCGGTGGCGCTGCGCTTACCCGCCCTACAAAAGCCAAACAAAAAGGCGCCCATTGGGCGCCTTTTGCATGTTACATCAGCGATTACTTCTTATCGCTATTCTCCAGGTTTTCAACCTGCGGCAGGCCGTTACCGGAATTCGCTGAGAGCAGACCATTCTCAACGTAGTTGAACAGCTTCTCACGGGTATCGGTGATGTCCAGGTTACGCATGGTCAACTGACCAATACGGTCGTCCGGAGAAAACACAGACTCACCTTTTTCCATGGTCAGACGCTCGGCTTTATAGGTCAGGTTGTCCGACACGGTGTTAAGAATGGAGTAGTCGTTACCACGACGCAGTTCCAGCGTCACTTCACCGGTGATCGCGCTCGCTACCCAACGCTGCAGCGCGTCACGCAGCATCAGCGCCTGCGGATCGAACCAGCGACCCTGATACAGCAGTTTGCCCAGTTGACGACCATGAGAGTGATACTGCTCGATGGTGTCTTCGTTGTGAATACCGGTCAGCAGACGCTCGTAAGCGATGTGCAGCAGCGCCATCCCCGGAGCTTCATAGATACCGCGGCTTTTCGCTTCGATGATACGGTTTTCAATCTGATCGCTCATGCCCAGACCGTGACGACCGCCGATGCGGTTTGCTTCCAGCATCAGTTCAACGTCGTCAGAGAAGGTCTTACCGTTCAGGGCAACCGGATGACCACGTTCGAAACGCACGGTCACCTCTTCTGCCGGGATCTTCACGCTCTCGTCCCAGAACTTCACGCCCATGATTGGGTTAACGATCTTCACGCTGGAGTTCAGGAACTCCAGGTCCTTCGCTTCGTGCGTCGCGCCCAGCATGTTGGAGTCGGTAGAGTAGGCTTTCTCAACGGACATTTTGTAGTCAAAGCCGCAGGCAATCATAAACTCAGACATCTCATGACGACCACCCAGCTCGTCGATGAAGTCGGTGTCCAGCCACGGCTTGTAGATCTGCAGCTCCGCGTTGGTCAGCAGGCCATAACGATAGAAACGTTCGATATCGTTGCCTTTATAGGTGCTGCCGTCACCCCAGATGTTTACGCCATCTTCTTTCATGGCGGCAACCAGCATGGTGCCGGTGACGGCACGACCCAGCGGGGTGGTGTTGAAATAGGTCAGGCCGCCCGTGGTGTTATGGAACGCACCGCACTGAATAGCGGCGATACCTTCAGCAACCAGTTGCTTACGGCAGTCAATCAGTCGCGCGTTTTCTGCGCCATACTCTTTAGCGCGACGAGGAATAGCATCGTAATCGTCCTCATCCGGCTGACCCAGGTTCGCAGTATATGCATACGGAACCGCTCCCTTCTGGCGCATCCACAGCAGTGCAGCGCTGGTATCCAGGCCGCCTG
This sequence comes from Enterobacter cloacae complex sp. P17RS, assembly GCF_014895885.1. Classification (NCBI taxonomy): domain Bacteria; kingdom Pseudomonadati; phylum Pseudomonadota; class Gammaproteobacteria; order Enterobacterales; family Enterobacteriaceae; genus Enterobacter; species Enterobacter cloacae complex sp. P17RS. The sequence continues at coordinate 120,490 of NZ_JADBQK010000016.1, read as the reverse complement.
AGAAAGCGATGCCAATACGTTGTCCTACCGGAAGATGCTTGAGAATCGTCGTCATAGAATAAAACCCTGCTTGATTGACTGATTAGAGACCGCTTTCGTTCTCTTGTGCATTTTTATGCAAAATAAGTGAGTATTCATTTAATCATCTTTTATCGAATACCGGAAGAGACTCATGCGTTTTTTGTAAAAAATTTGGTCTGTTCTCTCTGGCGGAAGCTGGGTTGACAGGTGGGGTCAACTATCAATATACTAAACGCCGATTTTACGTCCCGTCTTCGGTACCAAATCCCAGCATTATTTGCAAATTCTGTCCAAAACGCGTAGAATTTGCCACGTTTCAGGCGCGGGGTGGAGCAGCCTGGTAGCTCGTCGGGCTCATAACCCGAAGGTCGTCGGTTCAAATCCGGCCCCCGCAACCACTTTCCCATAAAGTTCTTTTTCAAATATACTGTGAAGACTTAGAGCCTTCGTAGCTGGATTTGAAAAAATTCTTTCGGAGAGTGCTCCAGGCCACAGTTGTGGCTATAGGGTTCAGTTATCTAAAGCCCCGATTTATCGGGGTTTTTTGTTATCTGACTACAGAATAACTGGGCTTTACGCCCTTTTTTTATGTCTTGGGGGTGGGCTTGTCCACATTAGAGCAAAAATTAACAGAGATGATTACTGCACCGGTCGAAGCACTGGGCTACGAACTGGTCGGCATCGAATTCGTTCGCGGCCGTACATCGACGCTGCGCATCTATATTGATAGTGAAGATGGCATCAATGTTGATGATTGTGCTGATGTCAGCCACCAGGTGAGTGCGGTTCTTGATGTTGAAGACCCGATTACCGTTGCGTACAACCTGGAAGTTTCCTCACCTGGCCTGGATCGCCCGATGTTCACGGCCGAGCACTATGTGCGCTTTACCGGTGAAGAAGTGGCTCTCGTTCTGCGTATGGCCGTACAGAACCGCCGTAAATGGCAGGGAATTATCAAAGCCGTTGATGGTGAAATGATCACGGTAACAGTCGAAGGCAAAGATGAAGTGTTCGCGCTGAGTAATATCCAGAAGGCGAACCTGGTTCCCCACTTTTAACAGTCTGGATTGAGGTGAAAAGCCCGCGATGAACAAAGAAATTTTGGCTGTTGTTGAAGCCGTCTCCAACGAGAAATCACTGCCGCGTGAGAAAATTTTCGAAGCGCTGGAAAGTGCACTGGCTACAGCAACCAAGAAAAAATACGAACAAGAGATCGATGTTCGCGTAGAAATCGATCGTAAAAGCGGTGACTTCGATACATTCCGTCGTTGGGTAATCGTTGAAGAAGTGACCCAGCCGACCAAAGAGATCACCCTGGAAGCGGCACGTTTTGAAGACGAAAGTCTGAACGTGGGTGACTACGTTGAAGATCAGATTGAATCTGTGACCTTCGACCGTATCACCACCCAGACCGCTAAGCAGGTTATCGTGCAGAAAGTGCGCGAAGCCGAGCGCGCGCTGGTTGTCGATCAGTTCCGCGATCAGGAAGGCGAAATCATCACCGGCGTGGTGAAGAAAGTGAACCGTGACAACATCTCTCTGGAAATTAAATCCGAAGGGATGCCGGGCAACGCTGAAGCCGTGATCCTGCGTGAAGACATGCTGCCGCGTGAAAACTTCCGCCCGGGCGACCGTATTCGTGGTGTTCTGTACGCCGTGCGCCCTGAAGCGCGTGGTGCACAGCTGTTCGTGACCCGTTCTAAACCAGAAATGCTGGTTGAACTGTTCCGCATCGAAGTGCCGGAAATCGGCGAAGAAGTTATTGAGATCAAAGCAGCAGCTCGCGATCCAGGCTCTCGTGCGAAAATTGCGGTGAAAACCAATGACAAGCGTATCGACCCGGTCGGTGCTTGCGTCGGTATGCGCGGTGCGCGCGTTCAGGCGGTTTCTACCGAACTGGGCGGCGAGCGTATTGATATCGTTCTGTGGGACGACAACCCGGCGCAGTTCGTGATCAACGCAATGGCTCCGGCTGATGTCGCGTCTATCGTTGTTGACGAAGACAAACACACCATGGATATCGCTGTTGAAGCGGGCAACCTGGCGCAGGCGATTGGCCGTAACGGTCAGAACGTACGCCTGGCGTCACAGCTGAGCGGCTGGGAACTCAACGTCATGACCGTTGATGACCTGCAGGCTAAGCATCAGGCTGAAGCCCATGCGGCGATCGATACCTTCACCAAATACCTCGACATTGACGAAGACTTCGCCACTGTTCTGGTAGAAGAAGGTTTCTCTACGCTGGAAGAACTGGCCTATGTGCCAATGAAAGAGCTGCTGGAAATTGACGGTCTGGATGAGCCAACCGTTGAAGCCCTGCGTGAACGCGCTAAAAACGCACTGACCACCCTGGCACTGGCTCAGGAAGAAAGCCTTGGCGATAAGAAGCCGGCTGATGACCTGCTGAATCTGGAAGGTCTTGATCGTGCGATTGCGTTCAAGCTGGCTGCCCGTGGTGTTTGTACGCTGGAAGATCTCGCTGAGCAAGGCGTTGATGACCTGGCCGATATCGAAGGTTTAACCGACGAGAAAGCCGGCGAACTCATCATGGCCGCACGTAATATTTGCTGGTTCGGCGACGAAGCGTAATAAACTGTAGCAGGAAGGAACAGCATGACTGATGTAACTGTAAAATCGCTGGCTGCTGAGATTCAGACCTCCGTGGACCGCCTGGTACAGCAATTTGCTGATGCAGGGATCCCGAAGTCCGCTGATGACTCGGTGACCGCGCAAGAAAAACAAACCTTGTTAACGCACCTGAACCGCGAACACGGTTCTACGCCTGACAAGTTAACGCTGCAGCGCAAAACGCGCAGCACGTTAAACATTCCTGGTACCGGTGGCAAAAGCAAATCGGTACAAATTGAAGTCCGCAAGACGCGCACCTTTGTAAAACGTGATCCGCAAGAGGCAGAACGCCTTGCCGCGGAAGAGCAGGCACAGCGTGAAGCGGAAGAACAAGCTCAGCGTGAGGCGGAAGCAGCCGCCAAACGTGAAGCAGAATTAAAAGCTGAACGTGAGGCCGCAGAAAAAGCGAAACGCGACGCCAGTGATAAAGTGAAGCGTGACGCTGCGGAAAAAGACAAAGTGAGCAATCAACAGACAGACGAAATGACCAAAACCGCCCAGGCTGAAAAAGCCCGCCGTGAAAATGAAGCTGCCGAGCTGAAGCGTAAAGCGGAAGAAGAAGCCCGCCGTAAGCTGGAAGAAGAAGCTCGCCGCGTCGCTGAAGAAGCGCGTCGTATGGCAGAAGAAAACGAGAAGAATGGCGTGAATACCGCTGAACCGACTGAAGACACCAGCGACTATCACGTGACCACTTCTCAGCATGCGCGTCAGGCTGAAGATGATAACGACCGTGAAGTAGAAGGCGGCCGTGGCCGTGGTCGTAATGCAAAAGCCGCGCGTCCGGCTAAGAAAGGTAACAAACACGCTGAATCTAAAGCTGACCGCGAAGAAGCTCGTGCAGCGGTTCGCGGTGGTAAAGGCGGCAAGCGTAAAGGTTCTTCTCTGCAGCAGGGCTTCCAGAAGCCAGCTCAGGCGGTTAACCGTGACGTCGTGATTGGCGAAACCATCACCGTTGGCGATCTGGCAAACAAGATGGCGGTTAAAGGCTCTCAGGTCATCAAAGCGATGATGAAGCTGGGCGCAATGGCGACCATCAACCAGGTTATCGACCAGGAAACCGCACAGCTGGTTGCCGAAGAGATGGGCCACAAAGTGATCCTGCGTCGTGAAAACGAGCTGGAAGAAGCAGTAATGAGCGACCGTGACACTGGCGCTGCGGCTGAACCGCGTGCACCGGTTGTGACCATCATGGGTCACGTTGACCACGGTAAAACCTCTCTGCTCGACTACATTCGTTCTACGAAAGTTGCCTCCGGCGAAGCGGGTGGCATTACCCAGCACATCGGTGCTTACCACGTAGAAACCGAAAACGGCATGATCACCTTCCTGGATACCCCAGGCCACGCAGCGTTCACCTCAATGCGTGCTCGTGGTGCTCAGGCTACGGATATCGTTGTACTGGTTGTTGCAGCAGACGATGGCGTTATGCCACAGACCATTGAAGCTATCCAGCACGCGAAAGCGGCGCAGGTGCCTCTGGTTGTTGCGGTCAACAAAATCGATAAGCCAGAAGCCGATCTGGACCGCGTGAAGAACGAACTGTCTCAGTACGGCGTTATGCCGGAAGAGTGGGGCGGCGAAGCGCAGTTCATCCCTGTATCTGCAAAAGCGGGTACTGGTATCGACGACCTGCTGAACGCTATCCTGCTTCAGGCCGAAGTTCTGGAGCTGAAAGCCGTTCGTAAAGGTATGGCGAGCGGTGCGGTAATCGAATCCTTCCTGGATAAAGGTCGTGGTCCGGTTGCAACGGTTCTGGTTCGCGAAGGTACGCTGAACAAGGGCGACATCGTTCTGTGTGGCTTCGAATACGGCCGCGTTCGTGCGATGCGTAACGAACTGGGTCAAGAAGTGCTGGAAGCAGGTCCGTCCATTCCAGTGGAAATCCTGGGTCTGTCCGGTGTTCCGGCTGCCGGTGATGAAGTGACCGTTGTGCGTGACGAGAAGAAAGCGCGTGAAGTGGCACTGTATCGTCAGGGCAAGTTCCGTGAAGTTAAGCTGGCGCGTCAGCAGAAATCTAAACTTGAGAACATGTTTGCGAACATGGCTGAAGGCGAAGTTCACGAAGTGAACGTCGTTCTGAAAGCGGACGTTCAGGGTTCTGTGGAAGCGATCTCCGACTCCTTGCTGAAACTGTCTACCGACGAAGTGAAAGTGAAGATCATCGGTTCTGGCGTAGGTGGTATCACCGAAACCGACGCAACCCTGGCTGCGGCATCCAACGCTATCCTGGTTGGCTTCAACGTGCGTGCTGATGCATCTGCTCGCCGCGTGATCGAAGCGGAAAGCCTGGATCTGCGCTACTACTCGGTCATCTATAACCTGATCGACGAAGTGAAAGCCGCGATGAGCGGTATGCTGTCTCCTGAGCTGAAACAGCAGATCATCGGTCTGGCTGAAGTGCGTGACGTGTTCAAATCACCGAAATTCGGTGCGATCGCGGGCTGTATGGTTACCGAAGGTACCATCAAGCGTCACAACCCAATCCGCGTACTGCGTGACAACGTGGTTATCTACGAAGGCGAGCTGGAATCCCTGCGCCGCTTCAAAGATGACGTTAACGAAGTCCGTAACGGCATGGAATGTGGTATCGGCGTTAAGAACTACAACGACGTTCGCGTTGGCGATATGATCGAAGTGTTCGAAATCATCGAGATCCAACGCAGCATCGACTAATCCTTAGGGATAAGTCCATATGTAGGCCGGGATCGCCTCGTGCCACCCGGCAATAATTTTAAAAGGGGCTTTTAGCCCCTTTTTTGTCTGGAGAATTTATTATGGCGAAAGAATTTGGTCGCCCACAGCGCGTGGCGCAGGAGATGCAGAAAGAGATCGCACTCATCCTGCAACGCGAAATCAAAGACCCGCGTATCGGTATGATGACCACTGTCTCTGGCGTGGAAATGTCTCGTGATTTGGCCTATGCCAAAGTGTTCGTGACCTTCCTGAACGATCAGGACGAAGCGGCGGTTAAAAACGGCATTAAAGCACTGCAGGAAGCCTCTGGTTTCATCCGCTCTCTGCTCGGCAAAGCGATGCGCCTGCGTATTGTTCCCGAGCTGACCTTCTTCTACGACAACTCGCTGGTCGAAGGTATGCGCATGTCCAACCTGGTGACCAGCGTGGTGAAACATGACGACGAACGTCGTGTTAACCCGACGGACGACAGCAAGGAGGACTGATGAGTCGTCCTCGTCGTCGCGGTCGCGACGTGCATGGCGTGCTGCTGCTGGATAAACCGCAAGGTGCATCCAGTAACGACGTGCTGCAAAAAGTGAAGCGTATTTATAACGCTAACCGTGCGGGCCACACCGGCGCGCTGGATCCGCTGGCGACCGGCATGCTGCCGATTTGCCTGGGTGAAGCAACAAAGTTTTCCCAGTACCTGCTCGATTCCGATAAACGCTACCGCGTTATCGCTAAACTTGGCCAGCGTACGGATACCTCCGACGCGGATGGTCAGGTGGTGGAAGAGCGCCCGGTGACCTTCAGCGCTGAACAGCTTGATGCGGCCCTGGAGAGCTTCCGCGGGGACACGATGCAGGTGCCGTCGATGTATTCGGCACTGAAATATCAGGGCAAGAAGCTCTACGAATATGCGCGCCAGGGAATTGACGTCCCGCGCGAAGCGCGTCCGATAACCGTGTATGAGCTGCTGTTCATTCGCCACGAAGGTGACGAGCTGGAGCTGGAAGTCCACTGTTCGAAAGGGACCTATATTCGCACCATCATCGACGACCTGGGTGAAAAGCTGGGCTGCGGCGCGCATGTGATCTACCTGCGTCGTCTGGCGGTCAGTAAATATCCGGTGGAACGCATGGTGACGCTTGAGCAGCTGCGCGCGCTGGCTGAGCAGGCACAAGCGCAGGGAGTGGAACCAGCAGATTTGCTGGATCCACTGCTGATGCCAATGGACAGTCCGGCAGCGGACTTCCCGATCGTTAATCTTCCTTTAACATCGTCCGTTTACTTTAAGAACGGAAACCCGGTTCGTACGGCGGATGCGCCGCTGGATGGACTGGTACGCGTGACGGAAGGTGACGAAGGGAAATTCATCGGTATGGGCGAAATGGACGGTGAAGGGCGCGTTGCGCCGCGTCGTCTGGTCGTCGAATATCCGGTCGACGCGTGACGGTGATTACGCCTCACCTTGCGATAAGCAGGGGAGACGAGTAGAATATCGCCGCTTAACGCCCGGTAAATTGTTTAACAATCTGCGGGGCGTACATGGGGTCGCTGAATTAGAGATCGGCACCCTTACATTTTTTATACTTTGGAGTTTGAAAATGTCTCTAAGCGTTGAAGCTAAAGCTAAAATCGTTTCTGAGTTTGGTCGTGGTACTAACGACAGCGGTTCTACCGAAGTTCAGGTTGCACTGCTGACTGCACAGATTAACCACCTGCAGGGTCACTTTGCAGAGCACAAAAAAGATCACCACAGCCGTCGTGGTCTGCTGCGCATGGTTTCTCAGCGTCGTAAACTGCTCGACTACCTGAAGCGTAAAGATGTTGCACGCTACACCGCGCTGATCGAGCGTCTGGGTCTGCGTCGCTAAGTCTTGCGAGTTTCAGAAAAGGGGGCCTGATGGCCCCTTTTTTCAACCAGACGGCAGCAATTCAATGGAAACTATTGTATTGTTGCTATAAATGATCTTCATTGCAGAGGTTCGCGCGGCTAATGAGAGGCTTCACCCATGGGGGTGTCGGTTGTCATTAGTCGCGAGGATGCGAAGAAGGTCGGGTTAAATCGACAGCACGCCGGCGGTGTGCTGTCATACATTTAAGAAAGGATAGAATTTTGCTGAATCCGATCGTTCGTAAATTCCAGTATGGTCAACATACCGTCACGCTGGAAACCGGCATGATGGCACGCCAGGCGACTGCTGCCGTTATGGTAAGCATGGATGACACCGCGGTATTCGTGACCGTTGTGGGCCAGAAAAAAGCTAAACCAGGTCAGGACTTCTTCCCGCTGACCGTTAACTACCAGGAGCGTACCTACGCTGCCGGTAAAATCCCGGGTGGCTTCTTCCGTCGTGAAGGCCGTCCAAGCGAAGGCGAAACCCTGATCGCGCGTCTGATTGACCGCCCGGTTCGTCCGCTGTTCCCGGAAGGCTTCGTTAACGAAGTGCAGGTTATTGCGACCGTTGTTTCCGTTAACCCACAGGTTAACCCGGACATCGTGGCGATGATCGGTGCCTCCGCTGCCCTGTCACTGTCTGGTATTCCATTCAATGGCCCAATCGGTGCCGCGCGCGTCGGTTACATCAACGACCAGTACGTGCTGAACCCAACACAGGAAGAGCTGAAAGAAAGTAAGCTGGACCTGGTTGTTGCCGGTACTGAAGCGGCTGTGCTGATGGTTGAATCCGAAGCTGAACTGCTGAGCGAAGACCAGATGCTGGGCGCTGTGGTGTTCGGTCACGAGCAGCAGCAGATTGTTATCCAGAACATCAACGACCTGGTGAAAGAAGCCGGTAAGCCACGTTGGGACTGGCAGCCAGAAGCAGCAAACGATGCGCTGAACGCACGCGTTGCGGCACTGGCAGAATCTCGTCTGAGCGACGCTTACCGCATCACCGACAAACAGGAGCGTTACGCTCAGGTTGACGCGATCAAATCTGAAGTAACCGCGACCCTGGTTGCCGAAGACGAAACGTTGGACGCTAACGAAATTGGCGAAATTCTGCACGCTATCGAGAAAAACGTTGTTCGTAGCCGCGTACTGGCAGGCGAGCCGCGTATCGATGGCCGTGAAAAAGACATGATTCGTGGTCTGGACGTACGCACTGGCGTACTGCCGCGTACTCACGGTTCTGCGCTGTTCACCCGTGGTGAAACGCAGGCGCTGGTTACCGCAACCCTGGGTACCGCACGTGACGCGCAGATCATCGACGAACTGATGGGCGAGCGTACTGACAACTTCCTGTTCCACTACAACTTCCCTCCGTACTCTGTGGGCGAAACCGGTATGGTTGGCTCACCGAAGCGTCGTGAAATTGGTCACGGTCGTCTGGCGAAGCGCGGCGTGCTGGCAGTGATGCCGGAAGCTGACAAATTCCCGTACACCGTTCGCGTGGTTTCTGAAATCACCGAATCCAACGGTTCTTCTTCCATGGCTTCCGTATGTGGTGCCTCTCTGGCGCTGATGGATGCGGGCGTGCCGATCAAAGCCGCCGTTGCGGGTATCGCAATGGGTCTGGTGAAAGAAGGCGACAACTTCGTTGTTCTGTCTGACATTCTGGGTGACGAAGACCACCTGGGCGATATGGACTTCAAAGTAGCGGGTTCCCGCGACGGTATCTCTGCCCTGCAGATGGATATCAAAATTGAAGGTATCACCAAAGAGATCATGCAGGTTGCTCTGAACCAGGCTAAAGGTGCGCGTCTGCACATCCTGGGCGTGATGGAACAGGCTATCAACGCGCCACGCGGTGACATCTCTGAATTCGCTCCGCGTATTCACACCATCAAGATCAATCCAGACAAGATCAAAGATGTTATCGGTAAGGGCGGTTCTGTTATCCGCGCGCTGACCGAAGAGACTGGCACCACCATCGAAATCGAAGATGACGGTACTGTGAAGATCGCAGCAACCGACGGCGAGAAAGCGAAATTCGCGATCCGTCGCATCGAAGAAATCACTGCTGAAATCGAAGTGGGCCGCGTCTACGCGGGTAAAGTGACCCGTATCGTTGACTTTGGTGCGTTCGTTGCCATCGGTGGCGGTAAAGAAGGTCTGGTTCACATCTCTCAGATTGCTGACAAGCGCGTTGAGAAAGTGACCGATTACCTGCAGATGGGTCAGGAAGTGCCGGTTAAGGTTCTGGAAGTTGACCGTCAGGGCCGTATCCGTCTGAGCATTAAAGAAGCAACCGAGCAGTCTCAACCTGCTGCGGCACCGGAAGCTCCGGCTGCTGAACAGCAAGGCGAGTAAGTTGCCATTTGCCCTCCGCTTTGCGGAGGGCCTGTTATCAGGCAGGACGCCTTGTTAAGCCGCCGGGGGACAGGACGTTCATCCAATAGTTGTCTTCGGGAGTGGGAAATGAAGCCTTTTTTGCGCTGGTGTTTCGTTGCGACAGCTTTAACGCTGGCAGGATGCAGCAACTCTGCCTGGCGTAAGAGCGAAGTCCTCGCAGTGCCATTGCAACCGACTTTGCAGCAGGAAGTGATTCTGGCACGCATGGAACAAATACTTGCCAGTCGGGCTTTAACCGATGACGAACGCGCACAGCTTTTATATGAGCGCGGAGTGTTGTATGATAGTCTCGGTCTGAGGGCATTAGCGCGAAATGATTTTTCACAAGCGCTGGCTATCCGACCTGATATGCCTGAAGTATTCAATTACTTAGGCATTTATTTAACGCAGGCAGGCAATTTTGATGCTGCCTATGAAGCGTTTGATTCTGTACTTGAGCTTGATCCAACTTACAACTACGCGCACTTGAATCGCGGTATCGCATTGTATTACGGCGGTCGTGATAAGTTAGCGCAAGATGATCTGCTGGCGTTTTATCAAGACGATCCTAATGATCCTTTCCGTAGCCTGTGGCTTTACATCGTTGAGCGGAAGCTCGATGAGAAGCAGGCAAAAGAAGCACTACAACAGCGCTTCGAGAAATCGGATAAGGAACAGTGGGGATGGAACATTGTCGAGTTCTACCTGGGCAACATTAGCGAAGCAACGCTGATGGAACGCCTCAAGGCGGACGCAACGGATAACACCTCGCTCGCTGAGCATCTCAGTGAAACCAACTTCTATTTAGGTAAGTACTACCTAAGTCTGGGGGATATGGACAGCGCTACGGCACTGTTCAAATTAGCGGTTGCTAACAACGTACATAACTTCGTTGAGCACCGTTATGCATTGTTGGAATTATCGCTCTTGGGCCAGGAGCAAGACGACCTGGCAGAATCGGACCAGCAATAGCTGACGACATAAACATCAGCCCGTAATCTTTTGATTGCCATCACCTTCACTGGTGAGGGCGTTGTTGTTCGTCAATACACCTACTTTGAGCCGGTTCACACTTTTCAATGAAAATTGCTAATCATTTTCACGATGAGCTAAGTAGACTGGCCGCCATTGACATTGAGGCACTCGTACTACATGGCTGAATTCGAAACCACTTTTGCAGATCTGGGCCTGAAGGCTCCTATCCTTGAAGCCCTTAACGATCTGGGTTACGAAAAACCATCTCCGATCCAGGCAGAATGTATCCCGCATCTGCTTTCTGGTCGTGACGTGCTGGGCATGGCCCAGACTGGTAGCGGTAAAACTGCAGCGTTCTCGCTGCCGCTGCTGAACAACATCGATCCGGACCTGCGTGCACCGCAGATCCTCGTCCTGGCTCCAACTCGTGAACTGGCTGTTCAGGTTGCTGAAGCAATGACGGAATTCTCTAAACATATGCGCGGCGTAAACGTGGTAGCCCTGTACGGCGGCCAGCGTTATGACGTGCAGTTACGCGCCCTGCGCCAGGGCCCACAGATTGTCGTCGGTACGCCGGGCCGTCTGCTGGATCACCTGAAGCGCGGTACTCTGGACCTCTCTAAACTGAGCGGCCTGGTACTGGATGAAGCAGATGAAATGCTGCGTATGGGCTTCATCGAAGACGTAGAAACCATCATGGCGCAGATCCCGGAAGGTCACCAGACCGCTCTGTTCTCTGCAACCATGCCAGAAGCGATCCGTCGCATTACCCGCCGCTTCATGAAAGAGCCGCAGGAAGTGCGTATTCAGTCCAGCGTGACCACTCGCCCGGACATCAGCCAGAGCTACTGGTCCGTGTACGGCATGCGCAAAAACGAAGCGCTGGTCCGTTTCCTGGAAGCGGAAGATTTTGATGCGGCGATTATCTTCGTGCGTACCAAAAATGCGACCCTGGAAGTGGCTGAAGCGCTGGAGCGTAACGGCTACAACAGCGCAGCGCTGAACGGCGACATGAACCAGGCCCTGCGTGAGCAGACGCTGGAGCGTCTGAAAGACGGTCGTCTGGATATCCTGATTGCAACCGACGTGGCAGCACGTGGTCTGGACGTTGAGCGTATCAGCCTGGTTGTCAACTACGACATCCCGATGGACTCCGAGTCTTACGTTCACCGTATCGGTCGTACCGGTCGTGCGGGTCGTGCTGGCCGTGCGCTGCTGTTCGTTGAGAACCGCGAGCGTCGTCTGCTGCGCAACATTGAACGCACCATGAAGCTGACCATTCCAGAAGCCGACCTGCCAAACGCAGATCTGCTGGGCAAACGCCGTCTGGAAAAATTCGCCGCGAAAGTACAGCAGCAGCTGGAAAGCAGCGATCTGGATCAGTACCGCGCACTGCTGTCGCAGATCCAGCCTGTCGCTGAAGGCGAAGAGCTGGACATGGAAACTCTGGCTGCAGCACTGCTGAAAATGGCTCAGGGCGAACGTAGCCTGATCGTGCCACCAGATGCACCGATGCGTCCTAAGCGTGAGTTCCGTGACCGTGACGATCGTTTCGAACGCCGTGGCGACCGTAACGACCGTGGTCCACGCGGCGACCGTCCAGAGCGTGGTGGTGAAGACCGTCCACGTCGTGAGCGTCGTGACGCTGGCGACATGGAACTGTATCGCATTGAAGTGGGCCGTGATGATGGTGTTGAAGTTCGTCACATCGTTGGCGCGATTGCTAACGAAGGCGACATCAGCAGCCGTTACATTGGTAACATCAAGCTGTTTGCATCCCACTCTACCATCGAACTGCCAAAAGGCATGCCGGGCGAAGTACTGCAGCACTTTACTCGCACCCGCATCCTGAACAAGCCGATGAACATGCAGCTGCTGGGCGATGCACAGCCACGTCCTGACCGCGGTGGCGAACGTCGTGGCGGTGGTCGCGGTTTCGGCGGCGAGCGTCGTGAAGGCGGTCGCAGTGAAGGTCGCGGTGGTGAAGGTCGTCGTTTCTCCGGCGAGCGCCGCGAAAGCCGTGGCCCACGTCGTGAAGAAGGCACCAGCCGTCGTCGTTTCGGTGACGCGTAAGCCTTTCGCTTTTGACGTAAAGTAAAATATACAGCCCCGATACATGCTATCGGGGCTTTTTTTATTCCCTTTGTACTCTTGTACTGGTACAGTGCATCACACTAAAATGCAGAACCGCATGATTAACTGGAGAAAAGGCTGTATGGCGACACTAACCACCACCCAAACGTCACCTTCGCTGCTTGGCGGCGTGGTGATCATCGGCGGAACCATTATAGGTGCCGGGATGTTTTCCCTGCCCGTGGTCATGTCCGGTGCGTGGTTCTTCTGGTCGCTGGCCGCGCTGGTGTTCACCTGGTTCTGCATGCTGCATTCCGGCCTGATGATCCTTGAAGCGAACCTGAACTACCGCATTGGCTCCAGCTTCGACACCATCACCAAAGATCTGCTGGGCAAAGGCTGGAACCTGGTGAACGGCCTTTCCATCGCATTTGTGCTCTACATCCTGACCTACGCGTACATCTCAGCAAGCGGCTCGATTCTGCATCACACCTTTTCGGAGATGTCGCTGAACGTTCCGGCGCGTCTGGCGGGACTCTGCTTTGCGCTGGGCGTGGCGTTTATCGTCTGGATGAGCACCAAAGCGGTGAGCCGCATGACGGCGATTGTGCTGGGCGCGAAGGTCATCACTTTCTTCCTGACCTTCGGCAGCCTGCTGGGGCACGTTACGCCCGCCACGCTGTTTAACGTTGCGGAAGCTAATACCTCCTACACGCCGTATCTGCTAATGACCCTGCCGTTCTGTCTGGCGTCGTTCGGCTACCACGGCAACGTGCCGAGCCTGATGAAGTACTACGGCAAGGATCCGCGCACCATCGTGAAGTGCCTGGTCTACGGCACGCTGCTGGCGCTTGGGCTGTATGTGATTTGGCTGCTGGGGACAATGGGCAACATCCCGCGCCCGGAGTTTATCGGCATTGCGCAAAAGGGCGGTAACATTGACGTGTTGGTGCAGGCGCTGAGCGGCGTACTGAACAGCCGCAGCCTGGATCTGCTGCTGGTGGTCTTCTCCAACTTTGCGGTGGCGAGTTCATTCCTCGGTGTGACGCTGGGCCTGTTTGACTACCTGGCGGATCTGTTTGGCTTTGACGATTCTGCGATGGGGCGTTTCAAGACGGCGCTGCTGACCTTCCTGCCGCCGATTGTCGGCGGTCTGCTGTGGCCGAACGGGTTCCTCTATGCCATCGGCTATGCAGGGCTGGCGGCCACCATCTGGGCGGCGATTGTGCCAGCGCTGCTGGCACGTAAATCACGTAAACGCTTCGGCAGCCCGAAATTCCGCGTCTGGGGCGGTAAACCGATGATTGCGCTGATCCTGGTATTTGGGGTGGGTAACGCGCTGGTTCACGTGCTGTCGAGCTTTAACCTGTTGCCTGTGTACCAGTAAACACATTGCCCGGTGGCGCTACGCTCACCGGGCCTACAGGGACCGCGTAGGCCGGATAAGGCGAAGCCGCCATCCGGCAAAAAACTACCCCACCAATTCTTCTTTTACCTGCATCGCCAGGTCAAACGAATGTAAACGCGCCTGGTGATCGAAAATCTGGCCGTTGACCATAATTTCATCCGCCTGCGTTTCACGCAGCACTGCTTCCAGCCCGTGACGCACTTTTGCCTTATCACCCACCAGCGACATGCTCAACGCCTGCTGCACGCCATACTGCTCGGAGGCCGACCACAGCTGATGCATATTTTCCACCGGAGGCGGCAACTGGCCCGTCTCGCCGCGGCGCAGCTTCACAAACGCCTGCTGCATAGAGGTAAACAGGAATTCCGCGTCGCGATTGCTGTCAGCGGCAATGATGTTGATACACACCATCGCGTACGGCTTCTCCAGACGCTCGGACGGTTTGAAGTTCGTACGGTAGAGGTGCAGCGCCTGATGGAGCATATCCGGCGCGAAGTGGGAGGCGAACGCGAACGGCAGCCCCAGCTGCGCGGCGAGCTGCGCGCTATACAGGCTCGAGCCTAACAGCCACACCGGGATCTTCTCGCCATAGCCCGGCACCGGGCGCACGTGCGGGTTCGGATCGCGCGCGTCGAACCAGTCCACCAGTTCCGCCACGTCGCGCGGGAAGTTATCGATATCGCCGCTCATATGGCGGCGCAGGGCGCGCATGGTCGGCTGGTCGCTGCCCGGCGCGCGGCCAAGCCCCAGGTCAATACGGCCCGGATAGAGGGTGTTCAGCGTCCCGAACTGCTCGGCTATCACCAGCGGGGCGTGGTTCGGCAGCATCACGCCACCGGAGCCAAGGTGCAAAGTGGTGGTATTCGCTGCCAGGTAGCCAATCAGCACCGATGTAGCGGCGCTGGCAATGCCGACCATGTTGTGATGTTCTGCCAGCCAGTAGCGGTGATAGCCACGCTTTTCGGCCAGCTGAGCCAGATCGAGAGAGTGCGTGAAGGCTTCTCTTGCCGAGGAGCCTTGTGGGATCGGCGCCAGATCCAGCACCGAAAACGGAATGGTTTTGTCAGTCATAACAGCTCACTTTGTCGACGGTCAATCTTTAATACTGCATTAAAAAATGATAACCGTTGTTAACAAAGTGAGCCTTTTTTAGGCCTGAAGTTCCAGCCCGGCCAGACGTTTCCAGTAACCGTTGCAGTCGCTGTTTGCCGTCAGCGGCAGCGGCGACGCGCCGTTTTCGTTGGCGCGGAAGGCGTCCAGCATCGCGAAAACGCTGGTATCCAGCGGCGACAGACGCACCATGTCCACCAGCCCGTCCATCGACGCCAGCTCGTTGCCGAGGTTATAGACGTAACCGCTCATGGTCTGAATGCCGTTCAGGACGAATACCTGCTGGTTCTCCTGCGACAGCATGCTGCGCCCGTTCGGGTACTTGATGCAGCAGGTTTCACATTCATCTTTCGGGCGGTCTTCCGATCGCGCGGTGAAGCAGCGGGCAGAGTAGGCCAGCGGCAGATGACCGTAGCTCAGCACTTCCACTTCGAACTGATGGCGAATGCCCAGCTCGTCGCACTGATTCAGCAGGTTTGCCAGCCAGTCACGGGAGAGCTCCACCGGCATGCACCAGCGGGTCATTCCCTGTTTGAGCAGCAGGCGCAGGGTGACGGCGTTATAGCAGTTCAGCGCATGGCCTGCGACAAACGGCAGCCTGCGTTCGGCGCACATGTTCACTACCCCCAGGTCGCTCGCCTCCAGCAGAAACTCACCGTTTTCGACGTAGCGCTTCAGCTCGCCCAGTTCGGACGAAGCCTGCACCAGCGCGAGCGTTGACAGCACCACCTGCTTGCCGCTCCCGGCCAGGCTTTTCGCCATCTCCAGCCAGTCGCCCACTTTGGTTGCGCGGCGTTTGCTGCATACTGCTTCACCGAGGTAAATCACATCGGCGCTGCTGGTGGCGGCCTGTTGGTAAAAATCTTCCAGCGTCTCTTTTGGCCAGTAGTAGAGCACCGGCCCTAATGAATATTTCATGGTTATCTCACTGCCATTTACGGTGATACGCGCCCAGCGTGGTTTGCGTGCCTTCGGACATCGATCCGAGCGTCTCCATCCACGCCGCCTGTGGGGCGTAGTTCTGCGGGTCCGCCATGCAGCGGTCGATGGCCTGACGCCACACTTTCGCCACCTGGCTTACATAGGCCGGACTGCGCTGGCGACCTTCAATTTTCACCGAGGCAATATTGGCGGCCAGTAGTTCCGGCAGCAGCTCCAGCGTGTTAAGGCTGGTGGGCTCTTCCAGCGCGTGGTAGCGCTCGCCGTCGACCAGGTAGCGGCCTTTGCACAGCGTCGGATAACCCGCGTTTTCACCGTCCTGATAGCGGTCGATCAGAACTTCATTCAGACGCGACTCCAGCCCCTGTGGGGTCTGCTGCCAGCGGACGAAGCGGGCAGGGGAGCAGGCCCCGACGGTATTCGGCGATTCACCGGTTAAATAAGAAGAAAGATAGCAACGGCCTTCGGCCATGATGCACAGACTACCAAAGGCAAAAACCTCCAGCGGCACTGGCGTGACGCGCGCGAGTTGCTTAACCTGATGAATAGAGAGCACGCGCGGCAGCACCACGCGAGCGACGTCAAAGTGTTGATGGTAAAAACGCACCGCCTCTTCGTTGGTGGCAGATGCCTGAACAGAGACGTGGCGCTCAATATGCGGATAGCGTTCTGCCGCATACTCAAGCATGGCGAGGTCGGCCAGGATTAACGCATCGGCGCCCAGCTGTGCTGCCATGTCCACCGCGCGCTGCCAGCGGGCGTAACCGTCAGGATGGGCAAACGTGTTGATGGCAATATGCAGCTTGCGGCGGTGCTGATGAACGAAGTTAACGGCTTCCTGAAGCTTTTTCTCCGTAAAGTTAAGGCCAGCAAAATGGCGGGCGTTGGTGTCATCCTTCAGCCCGATATAGACCGCATCGGCCCCATTCTCGATGGCCGCCTTAAGCGCCGGAAGGTTTCCGGCAGGGCAGAGCAGCTCCATAAATTATCCTGATGTAGTCGATAGCAAAATTGTTAACGAGCTGGGATTTTAATTAACCCATACGCGACAATTTTTGATTTAAGGCAGCTAATGGCGTATTGATGGCACCAATAATGGGGTACGTCCGACGATGGTTTGTTGATTTACGCCGCTATGTTCTGGAACGGATGTGGCAAAATAGCGGGACTATAGCTATCAGGGAGTAAAGCTCGTGCTGGATAAACTGCGTTCACGTCTCGTACAATTCGGTCCATCAATGCTGAGCGTGCCGGTCAGGCTGGCGCCGTTCGCGCTTAAACGCCAGGTGCTGGAGCAGGTCCTGAGCTGGCAGTTCCGTCAGGCGCTGCAGGATGGCGAGCTGGAGTTTCTGGAAGGGCGATGGTTAAGCATTGAGGTGCGTGACATCGGGCTGCGCTGGTTTACCTCCGTAGAGAACGACCAGCTGATCGTTCGTGAGTCTGCCGAGGCGGACGTGAGCTTTAGCGCCAACGCCAGCGACCTGCTGATGATTGCCGCGCGTAAGCAGGACCCGGACACACTCTTCTTCCAGCGCCGTCTGGTGATTGAGGGCGACACGGAGCTTGGCCTGTACGTTAAGAATTTAATGGATGCCATTGAGCTGGAGCAGATGCCGAAAGCGCTGCGCGTGATGTTGATGCAAATGGCAGATTTTGTTGAGGCGGGGCTGAAATCCCCGCCGGACAGTAAACACACTTCAGTAGGTGAGCCATGCTGATTCGAGTCGAAATAGGGATTGATGCACCGGGTATCGATGCGTTATTACGCCGCTCTTTTGAGAGCGATGCGGAAGCCCAACTGGTCCACGATCTCCGTGAAGACGGCCTGATCACGCTGGGGCTGGTTGCCACCGATGACGAAGGTCAGGTTGTCGGCTATGTTGCCTTCAGCCCGGTGATCGTTCAGGGTGAAGATCTTCAGTGGGTGGGCATGGCACCGCTGGCGGTAGATGAAAACTACCGCGGGCAGGGGCTGGCGCGCCAGCTGGTCTATGAAGGGCTGGACTCGCTGAATGAGTTTGGTTATGCCGCCGTGGTCACGCTGGGCGATCCGGCGTTCTATGGCCGTTTAGGCTTCGAGCAGGCCGCGCATTACGATCTTCGCTGCCGCTGGCCGGGTACCGAATCCGCCTTCCAGGTGCATCGCCTGGCGGATGATGCCCTGAACGGCGTAAATGGTCTGGTGGACTACCACGACCATTTTAATCGCTTTTAATCAGGCTCTCGCGTAGCGCCTCAAAGGAGCCGTCTCCGGTCACGAGGCGCTCCTTCTGGCGCTTCGTTAGCTGCTTAATACGGTACTCCAGCCTGAGTGCCAGCGATCTGTCCCCCACGGCGGCAGAAAAAGCCAGCTGCAGTTCGCCTTTCCCCCGCAGCGCTTTTGCCCCTTTCCCCGTTTGATGTTGTAAAAAACGCCGCGCCACATCGGTGGTGATCCCGGTGTAGAGTGCGTTATCAGCGGTTCGGACAAGATAGAGAAACCAGCACACGGTAAACAGATTCAGTATGTTAAGGTGAACGCACCATAGCATGAGAGAGAACGAAAATGGAAACACTGGCCGCCATTAACCGCTGGCTGGCAAAGCAGCACGTCGTGACCTGGTGCGTATATAGCGAGGGCGAAATGTGGTGCGCCAACGCCTTTTACTACTACGATCCTGAACGCGTCGCTTTTTACGTCATGAGTGAGGACAAAACGCGGCATGCCCAGATGACCGGCCAGCAGGCAAAAGTGGCGGGCACGGTCAACGGCCAGCCCAAAACCGTCGCGCTGATCCGCGGCGTGCAGTTCAAAGGTGAGATTCGTCGTCTGGAAGGTGAAGAAAGCGACGCACAGCGTAAACGCTACACGCGCCGCTTCCCGGTTGCTGCTGCGCTAAAAGCCCCGGTGTGGGAAATCCGCGTTGATGAGCTGAAATTTACCGACAACACCCTGGGCTTTGGCAAGAAGCTTCACTGGCTACGCGCCGAGCAGGCGTAGCGCTTCGCGATTAAACGCCGGAAGATCGTCCGGCGTACGGCTGGTGATCAGCTGGTCGTTATCGTTGACCACCTCCTGATCGTAAAACTCGGCCCCTGCGTTTTTCAGATCGATAACGATCGGTTTCACCGCCGTAAGCTTACGCCCGCGGACCACTTCAGCGCTGATCAGCAGCTGCGGGCCGTGGCAGATGGCAAAGACCGGCTTGCCGGTGCCGACGAAGTCACGGGTAAAGGTGACGAAACGCTCGTCCCCGCGCAGGGAATCCGGTGAATGGCCGCCCGGTAACAGCAGGGCGTCGAAATCTGACGGGCTGACGTTATCGATGGACTCGTCGATGGTCACGCTGGCTTCGCCCTTGTGGCCCTTCACGGTTTTACCCGCTTCTTTCTCAATGGTGATGACCTCGTGGCCTGCCTTGCGGAATGCCTCAGCTGGCGACGTAAATTCTGAATCTTCAAACTCGTCGGTAATCAAGACTGCGATTTTTTTACCCATGCTTCCTCCGTTGTTTTCGCTTCAGACTGTTTTTTTCCCGTTTGTGGTAAATACTTACCGGTAACAGACTTTTAAGTGTGGTAGAGCAGGTCCAGATCGCAAACGGACAATTCTGTAAAGGGGATAAGATGAGTCAGGTACTGATTACCGGCGCAACCGGGCTGGTGGGGGGACATCTGCTGCGGCTGCTGATCCAGGACCGGCATATCAACTATATTGCCGCCCCGACGCGCCGCCCGCTGTTGGATATCACCGGCGTCTATAACCCGCACGATCCCCAGCTCACCGACGCGCTGGCGCAGGTGCAGGATCCTATAGATATCGCCTTTTGCTGCCTGGGCACGACGCGGCGTGAGGCGGGCAGTAAAGAAGCGTTCATCCATGCGGACTACACGCTGGTGGTGGATACCGCCCTGACGGCGAAAAAGCTGGGGGCAAAACATTTCCTGGTGGTGAGCTCGCACGGCGCCAGCACCGGCTCACCGTTTTTTTACAATCAGGTGAAGGGCAAAATGGAAGAGGCGCTGATTGCGCAGAAGTGGGAGCGCCTGACAATCGTACGGCCTTCCATGCTGATGGGCCACCGCGACGAACGGCGTTTTAACGAATCCTTCTTCGCCCCGCTGTTTCGTATCCTGCCGGGTAACTGGAAGTCCATCGAGGCGCGGGACGTCGCGCAGGCGATGCTGAAAGAGGCGCTGGCACCGTCGCAGGAGGGCGTCAATATCATCCCTTCGGCAAAACTGCGTGAAATCGCGCAGGGCGAGGCGTAAACTTCTCCGGCTTATTAAATAACACTCTCCGGGGAATGGTATGACTGGTCAGTCTTCATCTCAGGCGGCAACACCTGTCCAATGGTGGAAGCCCGCACTCTTCTTTCTCGTGGTCATCATTGGCCTCTGGTATGTGAAATGGCAGCCGTACTACGGCAAAGCCTTCACCGCCGCCGAAACGCACAGCATCGGTAAATCTATACTCGCTCAGGCTGATGCCAGCCCGCTGAAGGCGGCATGGGATTACGCCATGGTCTACTTCCTGGCGGTGTGGAAAGCTGCCGTCTTAGGGGTAATCCTGGGATCGCTGATTCAGGTACTTATTCCGCGAAACTGGCTGGTGAAAACACTCGGGCAGCCGCGCTTTCAGGGCACGCTGCTGGGGACAATTTTTTCTCTGCCGGGCATGATGTGCTCCTGCTGTGCCGCACCGGTAGCGGCGGGTATGCGCCGCCAGCGCGTATCCATGGGCGGTGCGCTGGCATTCTGGATGGGGAACCCGCTGCTCAACCCGGCGACGCTGGTGTTTATGGGCTTTGTGCTCGGCTGGCATTTTGCCGCTATCCGTCTGGTTGCCGGGCTGCTGACGGTGCTGGTGGTGGCGACGCTGGTACAAAAACTGGTGAAGGATACTGCCGTCGAACCCGCAGCCGTTGAACTGGACGTCAGCGAACCGCAGGGCGGTTTCTTCACTCGCTGGGGTAAGGCGTTGTGGCAGCTTTTCTGGAGCACCATTCCGGTCTATATCCTGGCGGTACTGGTTCTGGGCGCGGCGCGCGTCTGGCTCTTCCCGCATGCGGATGGGGCGATCGACAACACGCTGATGTGGGTGATTGCGATGGCCGTTGCAGGCTGCCTGTTTGTGATCCCCACTGCGGCAGAAATTCCGATTGTCCAGACCATGATGCTGGCCGGTATGGGTACCGCACCGGCGCTGGCGCTGCTTATCACCTTGCCGGCAATCAGCCTGCCGTCGCTCATCATGCTGCGTAAGTCTTTCCCGGCGAAAGCGCTGTGGCTGACGGCGGGGCTGGTGGCGTTGAGCGGAGTGATGGTGGGGAGTATTGCGTTGATGTAAAAAAAGCCCGGTGGCGCTCGCGCCTACCGGGCCTTTAGTCAGACGTGGATTACTTAATGTAGGTAAACGCGGTGGTGACGTGCTTCACGCCGCTCACCCGGCTGGCGATATCCGCCGCCGCTTTCCCTTCACGATCGGTCACCAGACCCAGCAGGAACACTTCACCGTTTTCGGTCGTTACTTTTACGTTTGAGGATTTCACCTGGTCTGAACCCAGCAGCTGGGAGCGGACTTTGGTGGTGATCCAGGTGTCAGACGACGCGGTGCCCAGGCTGATTGGCTGACCCTGGCGGATTTCATTGAAGACTTCCGTGGTGCCCTCAACGCCCATTGCGATCTGCTTCGCGCGGCTGGAGAGGTCGGTATTCGGTGCCTGACCCGTCAGCAGGACTTTGCCCTGATAGGCCGTCACGTTGATACGCGCTTCTTTCTTGATTTGTTCGTCTTTCGACAGCGCACTGTTGACCCGCAGCTCCAGCGTACCGTCATCCACCTGCGTTCCCACAGAGCGCGGATCGGTCGCCGCTTTGGTGCCTACTGCGGCAGTACCCACAACGGCCGCAGCAATACATCCCTGAAGCAGTAATGCAGACATAAGGACTGCGAGGGTCGATAAAGCCTTCATAAAAACTCCTTAATCATCCTGGTGAGGGAAAAGCGTGTTATCGATCAAATCGCATAAGCAGTTCACCGTGAGCATATGCATCTCCTGGATACGTGCGCTACGGTGAGACGGAATGCGGATTTCCACATCCTGCGGCCCGAGCAGACCCGCCAGCTCACCGCCGTCATAGCCGGTTAAGGCGACGATGGTCATGTCGCGGGTAACGGCGGCTTCAACGGCTTTGACGATGTCCCGGCTGTTGCCGCGCGTGGAGATCGCCAGCAGCACATCGCCGGCATGCCCCAGGGCGCGCACCTGCTTTGCGTAAATTTCGTCATGCAGACGATCGTTAGCAATCGCTGTTAAGACCACATTATCGGTATTAAGTGCAATGGCAGGTAAACTCGGGCGTTCGGTTTCAAAACGGTTAATCATGCTGGCAGCAAAATGCTGTGCGTTGGCGGCTGAGGTTCCGTTGCCACAACAGAGGATTTTGTTGCCGTTAAGCAGGGATTGCACCAGCGTCATTGCAGCGCGAGAGATCGCGTCCGGAAGGGCTTCCGCCGCGGCAATCTGAGTCTGGATGCTTTCTGTGAAGCACACTTTAATTCTTTCGAGCACGTTATCCCTTTTAAATCTTAATTATGCGTCTTCGCCAAAAGCGTTTTTAAGCCATTCGATCTCATTTCCGGTGAAGGCTATCACATCGAAACGGCAATCCACAGTATCAAAGCTCCCATTATGGCGGGCAAGCCACAAGTGGGCAGTCTGTAATAATTTATGTTGTTTGGCGAGCGTCACGCTGGCGGCAGCACCGCCAAAACGGGAAGACTGTCGAAAGCGGACTTCTACAAACACAATCACCTGACCGTCTTTCATGATCAGATCAATTTCGCCGCCGCGCCCGCGGACGTTGGCGGCGATAAAGCGCAGTCCTTTGCCTTCGAGCCAGCGACGCGCTTTTAACTCCCACGCATCGCCGGTCTCTTTACGGCTTAACTGGCCGGGACGATTTGCCCCTGCTGGTATTTGAGCCATGATAACTTCCTGTTAATCACACAGTCCTGAGTGGCGGTCAGATCGCCGGTGTTGCCGTTAAGCTCAAAGCCCGGCACCTGACGCATCTGGGTAAAGTGGTTTGCCAGCGCCCACGCATCAACACCCATCGCATACAGACGCGCCAGAGAGTAGTCGTTACGTACGGAGCTTAGCGCCTGCTGCATCAGCGCCGGGTTGCTGCCCGCCAGCATCGGGATTTCGCTGTACTGCAGGCCGTCCATTTCCAGACGGAAATCCGGGCCTGCGGTGCCCTGTGCGCTGCGGGAGCTGGCGTAGAGCGTTGCACCGCTCTGGCTGCCGTTACGCATCGCGATCATCGGCTTGATAAAGGCGATCTCCTGCGGCGTGGCAACGATATAGGCCGCATCCGCTTTACCACCACCGCTTATCTGCGCGTCGGTTGGCGGGGCAGGGATGGTCAGGCCGCCAATGGTCACGCTCTGCTGCTGCGGCAGGCTGGCGGAAACCGGACTGCCGTTAAGCGCGATACCCGCTCCACCGTTAACGCCCGCACGCAGTTCAGAGACGGAACCGAATTTCTGCTGCAGCACGATGCCGCCGCCCAGCTTCTGCCACTCGTCGGCAAAAGCATTAGCCACGCGATCGCCCAGCGTACTGCGCGGGATCAGCAGCAGCGGGGCCTGTTTACCCTGCTCGTGGATATGACGCGCCGCATCGCGGGCTTCATCTTCCGGAGAGAGTGCGAAGTAGCAGATATTGGCCCGGTTCTGAACCTGCTCTGGCTGGTTGAGCGCCAGTACGTTCAGCGTGGTATTGCTCTTCATTAGCTCTTCCACGTTGTTTTTCAGCAGCGGGCCGACAACGATGCTTGCCCCGTCCTGCTGAACCTGCGCCAGCACCTGGTCAAGCGGCTTCGAACTGGTGTCGTAGATTTTCAGCTCAGCGCCAGGGTTCGCGCTGGCGGTCGCCACGGCCTGCGGCTGAGCGGCAGGTTGTGATGCTGGTTGTGCCGGCTGCTGTTGAGGCTGTTCTGTCGTTGCCTCTGGTGCAGGCGTCGCTTGTGCCTCAGCCGGAGCCTGTGCTGCCGGTGCGGCAGTTGCTGGAGGGGTAGTCGGTGCGGTAACCGGGTTTTGCATTGTACCCTGCGGCGGGGTTTGTGCGGTGGTCAGGTCACTGGTCTCGGCGGCTGAGGGGCTGACAACGTCGTTCACGTTGGCCGCCTGCGCTGCCTGCACCGGAACCGCACTGCCCGTTACCGGCGTGGTGCCGTTTTTCGCCGCTTCAAAGCCCTGTTGAATCGTACGGCCAAATACTGCCGCCTGGCCATTTAGCGGCAGAAGCAGCGCAATTTTGCTTGTCGACGCAGGCTTAAAGTTCTGCACATTCACCAACTGGGTTGGCAGCATTTTTGCGCCTGGGTTCTGCGGGTAACGGGTCTGCCAGTCGGTAATACCGGCTTTCAGCATTTTTGGATCGCTGCGGTTGTTAAACCACATCTGCTGCAGATCAAGCCAGCCCTGAAGCACGTTTTCGTCCGCGTTAATGACCAGCGCCTTTGCCTGATCCTGGGTCATCGAGGCAAGCGCCTGCCAGGTGGCATCAATGTTTTTCTGCTTGTCGGCACCGGCGAGCAGCGGCTCCTGGGCAATCAAGGCACGCAGGAGCGTCAGGGAAGGGCGCCCCTGCTCAGCGGTAATGCCTGCCTGCCAGAAGCGCGCCTGCTGGTTTTTATCCAGCGCGCTCAGGTCGATGCTCCCCAGAATCTTTTTCGCGCCATCATAATCTTTCTGCGCGACCTTCAGCTCGGCAGAGAGCAGGCTCTGCTCAAGTTGCTGAGTATCGTTAAGCTCTTTCGGCAGTTGGCCGAACAGCTCGGCAGCCTGCTGGGTTTTGCCCTCTTTCAGCAGTGCACGAATGGCGAGTAATTGCCAGTTGATCCTGGTATCATTTGTACTCTGCGACATTTGTTGCAGATAAAAGCCAGAATCAGCCTGAGCGGAGCCCTGAAGATGGGCGGTGCTCTGGTCAGGTGCCTGGGTGCCACAGCCTGCAAAAATCAGGGCTGCGAGCAGCAGCGGCACGCTGCGCGTGGCTTTTTTTCGAAGAAACGTTAACGGTACCATACTGTATCCAGTGATTTTTTTACGCAATGCTCAATATTAAATCGGCAATACGGACGAAACAATGAAACAACACGAAACGGCAGATAATTCTCAAGGCCAGCTTTATATTGTACCTACTCCTATCGGGAATTTGTCTGATATTACCCAACGTGCGCTGAACGTATTGCAAGCTGTTGATTTAATTGCCGCTGAAGACACCCGACACACCGGTTTACTGCTGCAACATTTCGCGATTAACGCCCGTTTGTTTGCCCTGCACGATCACAATGAGCAACAAAAAGCTGAAACGCTGGTGGCGAAGCTCAAAGAGGGGCAGAACATCGCGCTGGTCTCTGACGCCGGGACGCCGCTGATTAACGATCCTGGCTACCATCTGGTGCGCACCTGTCGCGAAGCCGGGATTCGCGTTGTGCCGCTGCCGGGGCCGTGCGCCGCGATTGCTGCATTGAGCGCCGCAGGTTTGCCGTCTGACCGTTTCTGCTATGAAGGCTTCCTCCCTGCCAAATCCAAAGGCCGTCGCGATGTATTAAAGGAACTGGAAGCCGAGTCGCGTACCCTGATCTTCTACGAATCCACTCACCGCCTGCTGGAAAGCCTGGAAGATATGGTCACCGTCTGGGGCGAATCCCGCTACGTGGTGCTGGCGCGCGAGCTGACCAAAACCTGGGAAACCATTCACGGCGCGCCAGTCGGTGAACTGCTGGCGTGGGTGAAGGAAGACGAAAACCGCCGCAAGGGTGAAATGGTGCTGATCGTCGAAGGGCACAAGGCGGAAGAAGACGCGCTTCCTGCCGACGCGCTGCGTACGCTGGCGCTGCTGCAGGCGGAACTGCCGCTGAAGAAAGCCGCTGCGCTGGCGGCAGAAATTCACGGCGTGAAGAAAAATGCGTTGTATAAGTATGCGCTGGAGCAGCAGGGGGAGTAATTCCTGCTGTTTTGCCGGGGGGCGGCTGTGCGCCTTACCCGGCCTGCAAACTACACTGTGATGATCTCGGTGCCCGTTTTACCCAACAGTTCTTTTTCGTGCTTGCCGATTCCATCATCCGTAATCACACAGTCTATTTTTTCCATCGGCAGCACCTGGTTGAACCCGCGGCGATTAAATTTACTGGCGTCCAGCACTGCAATCACCTTATGCGCTGCAGCTGCCATCACGCTGCTGATCGAATAGCCTTCATTGAACGTCGTAATGCCGTTGGTGGCATCAATACCGTCCGCGCCGACAAACATCAGATCTGCGCTTATCCCGGTCAGAGAGCGCTCAGCGATGGTGCCATGCATAGAGTGGGTTTTATGGCGCACGGTACCGCCACAAACCACGAGCGTAATGTCTTTATTTTCCGAGAGGGCAAACGCGGCAGGCAGGCTGTTGGTGATGACGGTGATATTGGCTCGTTTGGTCAGCGCTTCGGCGATGAGCATGGTGGTGCTTCCGCTGTCCAGAATGATCGTCATTCCCTCTTCAATCATGGCCGCGGCAGCCTGTGCGATGCGCTTCTTCGGGTCGCTCGCAAGTTGATAACGGTCTTCCAGCACCACTTCCTGATTTTCGCTTTCTGCCAGGTTGCTGCCGGGCCTTGCGGCGCCACCGTGAAAACGCGTGACCAATCCCTTTTCTTCCAGCAGACGCAGATCTGTTCGAATCGTCACTTCTGAAATGCCAAACATATTCGACAGATCCAGCACCATGACACTGCCCTGAGCGTTGACGAGGTCAACGATTTTATTGCGTCGCTCAAATGAGTTCATATTGAATTGCCTGATAATTAACTGCCTCTATTCTAATCGAAGGTATGCGAAAGGTGTACGGTAATATTCGAAAGTAAATGTGAGCCAGCTCAGGTTGCTGGCTCGAAGCACTACGCAAAGCGCAGCATAATTTTGCCCTGCATAGGCGCACCGTTTAGTCCTTGCACAGCCTGAGCAAAGCTGTCGCTATCGCCGGTATGAGCAATAAGGGGCTTTAGCTGCAATTTTTTCTCTGTGAGCAGACGGGCTGCGGTTTTCCATTCTTCACCCGGCCACGGGGCCGAATAATTCATCCAGCTTCCCAGAAGCGTCAACTCCTTACGCAGTATCTTGCTAAATGTCGCCGCAGGTAAGTTCAGGTCATGATGCAGCGTACCCACCAGCGCGACCTGGGCCCGCGGCCCGGCGATATCAATGGCGAGCGTAACGGTTTGCGGTGTACCAGCAGTCTCAAGAACCAACTGATCAAACGGGTTGTCGCTCAAGGCGTTAAGGATGTCGTCTGCGGCCAGAGCGCGGCTATTAAACACCTGAGTTGCCCCCAGCGTTGTTGCCAGCGCGAGCTTATCGTCGTTGATATCGATCGCGATAACGCTGTTGGCGCCCAATGCCAGTGCACACTGCATCGCCAGCAGGCCGATAGTGCCTGCGCCGACAATGATGACGTTCTTACCCTCGCAGCCGGAAGCAAGATGAAACGCATGTAGCCCTACGGTTATGGGCTCAATAAATGCACCATCTTCAATTGCCATCTCTGCAGGAAGGCGGAACAGGTTTGCTCGCTTCACCACGATATATTCCGCGTTGCCGCCTTCGCTGCGAGATCCGACAAACTGATACTGCTTGCAGAGCGAGAAGTAGCCTTTTTCACACGCCGGACAGGAAAAGCAGGGCAGTAATGGCACGCAGGCAACCGGATCGCCTGCCTTGAGATCGTGTACTTCGGTACCACAGGCTTCGACATGACCGCTAAATTCATGTCCGAGGGTGATGGGATAATAATGTGCCCCTCCGGCAAAAATTCGCGGAATATCGGAGCCACATAATCCTGAGCAGGCAATACGCACCCGCACATCATCCGCAGCCTGAATGTGAGGGATTGGACGTTCTTCAACGCGCACGTTGCCCTCAGCGTGAATTACCACTGATTTCATATTCACTCCAGAAAAAGAGGGGAGCATGGCTCCCCGGATATCAAGACACCGTCTGGCTTTGCGGGGCAGCGGCGTTCTTTTCTGCCGCGTTAAACACGCGGGCACGTCGCCAGGTAAGCAGGATGCCGGTGACGTAAATGGCACCAATCACGATGAACCCCACCACGTTTTGCCAGGTGAACAATTGGATGAGCAGCCAGGTGACGGGTGAACCGCCCTGATCCATGGAGGCCACCAGTCCGCCCGCTTTCAACGCGCCAGCATTTTGCGCAAGCTGGGTGTGCAGGCCGATGGTCTGGGTCGCAATCCACAGCGTAATGCCCATTATGATGACGCCAGAGATAAGCGTGCGGAACAGGTTGCCCTGATGCACCGCGACCGCCATCGCCACAAAAAAGCCGATAGTGGCAAGGTCACCGAACGGCAACACCTGGTTTCCCGGCACCATAACAGCAATCAGGATAGTGAGCGGTATGAAAATCAGGCTGGCGGAGACGACGGACGTATGGCCCAGCAGCAGCGCCGGATCGAGACCAATTAAGAACTCCTGCCCACCAAACTTTGCCTGCAGACGTTTACGGGCATGTTTAGCAATCGGCGTCAGGCCGTCCATGATCGGTTTGATAACGCGCGGCATCAGCAGCATCACGGCGGCGGTTTTCACGGCCAGCTGGAGAACGGATTTGGTGTCGTAGCCTGCCAGCATGCCAATGGCCAGTCCCATCACAAACCCAACTGTGACCGGTTCGCCAAACGGGCCAAAGCGTTTTTGCACGTCGTCAGCGCTAAAATGAATACGCTTCAGGCCTGGGATTTTATCGATAATCGTATCGACCAGAACGGCGATTGGGCCGAGGTAAGCTGACGAGCCGTGAGGGATGGCGATCCCTTCCAGACCGAAGAAGTCCCGCGTGTCTTTGGCAAACCAGTCCCCCAGCTTGTAAACAAACGCGGCGTGCACTACAACGCCCAGGATCCCCAGCCAGTAAGAGCCGGTTGCCAGGTGCAGCATCGCACCGGTGAAGGTCATGTGCCAGATGTTCCAGATATCGACGTTCACTACCCGCGTCATCCGCGTCACTAGCATGACAACGTTGACGCCAATGGCAACAGGGATAGCGATAAGTGCAATCTGTGATGCCCAGGTCATTGGGGATGAACCAGGCCAGCCGACATCCACCACGTGCAGGTTAATCTGGAACTGCTCAGCCATCGCTTTGGCCGCCGGGCCGATGGAGTCAAGCATCAGGCCAATAACCAGACCGATCCCGACGAAGCCAATGCCGATATGTAGGCCGGATTTAAAGCAATCGCCCAGCTTCATCCCCAACAGCTTAGAGAAGATGATGATGACGATTGGCAGCATTACGGTTGGCCCCAGATCGAGGATGTACCGCATGATTTCGGTAAACATGATCTTACCCCTCGAGGATGGTCAGAATTTTTTGCTGCAGGGCTTCGATGCCGACGCCGGATACAAACGGCATGCCATGCACCACCGGGATATCGCCAAAGGCTCTGTCAACTTTCGCCGTGGTACAAATCAGGTCTGCACCGTCCATATAGGTTTCGATTTCAGTCACCCTGCACTGGACCAGATCCAGCTCAATGTGGTGGGCTTCACACAGTTCTTTGATCTCTTCTGCTGCCATGGTTGAGGTGGCGACAGCACCGCCACAGGCAACAATAACTTTGCGTTTCATAGGGTACTCCTTTCTTATTATCAGTATGTTATGAAGCCCGGGCACAGGCGACAGGCTCAAGGATCGTCTCCCGTAAACGATCGGCCAGGCGCTCTGCGGGCGCAGCCAGCAGCATGTCCAGCACGTCCGGGTTTTGTAGCTCACTGAAAAGGCGGCGCAGCAATTTCATTTGCGCCGCAGGGTTTTCAACGATTAACGCGATGATGAGTGAGACGGCGACCTCGCCATCATCATCGGCCTGCTGAAAATGCACCGGTTTGTCCGGACGAATCAGGTAAATCGCGGGGCGTTTCGCATGTACGGCTTCGCAGTGCGGAATAGCGACCGCATGGCGTTCAAGGGCAATGCCGGTGGGGTAGTTCATCTCCCTTTCCAGAAGGGCGGCAGGGTAGGTGGCGTGTACAACACCGTTAGCCAGCATCTCCTCGCCAATATGCGCCAGCGCCTGCTGGCAGGTTTCAAACTCAATTCCGGTACGGACAAAAACGTGACTCATACACTCTCCGGCATTAGAGGGGTTCAGGGGTGCAGCCAAATCGATAGGCGCGTAATACATCCTGTATTTTGTCGATGATGAGATTTTGCGGTGTTGCGGCGATCTCATTCATCGACAATCGTTCGAACTGGACGGGCATAAACTGGCTAATCAGCCCCAGAGGCAAGGAGGTTGTGCTCAGATTAGCGATCAACTTCTCAACGCTCTGGCGAATGCGCGGGTGCGGCCAGTAGTAGCGAATGCGATCGGACAGGCTAAAGTGAATATCCACCATTGCCTGGCTCCAGGTGGGGCGGTAGTACTTCTTCCAGTAATCCGGCTCGTTCAGCATGACTTCGTCGATCACGTCAAGCGCATGGCTGCGTTGCTCAGGGGCGATGAGGGCCTTCTCCATTTGTGCAAGGGCAAAAATGGCTTCTCGCAGGGCAAAGGTAAGCGCCGGGCCGACTTTCAGGATCGCGAAGTGATCGCGAACCAAAGCACGATAGGCCTGACGTGTCTGGTAGTCGGTGGAGTGCGCCTCATAGACCATGGGGGTCTGGCGGATCCAGCCGGAAAGCGCCTCTGCCGCGTGCGGCTGGTAGTGAATGATTTGCGTATGGTCGAACTCCACGCCGGGTTGTACGACTATCGCAATCACACGCGTCATCGCCTCGTCCAGACCGAGCGCGGCAAAGGCCTCACGATGCGTTTCCAGCGTCTGCGCGGCATCTTCCACACGGGTAACATGAACGCTGTTAATACTGCTGGCTTCACCGCCGGGAACGGGAACCTCAGTACCAATCACGTAGGTTAGCGCCGCTTTTTGTTCTTCAGTGGCTGTCTCTTCTGCGGCTTTGCACAGTCGGGCGGCACGCTGTGCCACCACCCCTGGCGGGAGTGGGACAGGATCGTCTGCACAGGACATTGAGGCGTCCAGGTGGATCTTGCTAAACCCCGCCGCGATATAGGCTTTGATCAATGCGATGGATTTCTCCATCGCCGCGTCTGCCGGTTCGTTTTGCCAGCAGTTTGGCCCCAGATGATCGCCACCCAGGATCAAACGTTCATGCGGAAAGCCCACCTCTTTAGCGATCTTCAGAACAAAATCACGGAAATCAGCGGGTTTCATACCGGTGTAACCGCCGAACTGGTTCACCTGATTTGAGGTAGCTTCAATCAGTACCTTGTTGTCGGTATGCAAATCGAACCGCAATGCGGCTTCGATTACTAGCGGGTGCGCTGAGCAAACAGAGCAAATACCGACATCTTCTCCCGCTTTATGGCGGGTAATAATATCTTTCACGTTTCCTCCTGGTCAGGACTTCAGGCTTTCGTATTTAGAGCTTTCCTTCACAACCACAATCGTTAATAACTTTACGTACCACCTCTTTCATGGCGCGTTTGGCGGGCACCATGTAATGACGCGGGTCACTGGTTTCGGGATGTGAAGCGAGATAGGTTTTCAGGGCATTCGAGAAGGCGATTTTGAGTTCTGTGGCAACGTTGACCTTGCAGATACCGAGGCGAATGGCCTGAAGGATATCGGCCGTAGATAAACCGGAAGCGCCGTGCAGCACCAGCGGGATATCGACCTGATTGCGGATCTCTGCCAGACGTTCAAAATCAAGTTTCGGCGTGGCAGTGTAAAGGCCGTGCGCGGTACCGATGGCGACGGCCAATGAGTCGATACCCGTTAATTCAACAAACTCGCGTGCCTGTTGCGGGTTGGTGTAAAGCGCATCTTTGCTATCGACCACCAGGTCATCTTCCTGCCCGCCAAGACGGCCAAGTTCAGCCTCCACGCTCACATCGTAACGGTGGCAGTAGTCTGTCACTTTCTTCACCAGGGCGACGTTTTCAGTGAACGGATGATGAGATCCGTCGATCATCGCCGAGCGGATCCCGCTCTGGACTTTCAGCGCGATATCGTCGAAATCTTCGTGATGATCGAGGTGGATCGCCAGCGGTTGGTTGTACGTTTTGGCCAGATCGCTGGCGATGGCGACCACGTTACCGGTTCCTGCATAGCTGAATGTGCCGGGCGTACCCGCCACGATCAGCGGAGATCGCATCTCAGAGGCCGTTTCAACGACCACCTGCAGCGTTTCGAGATTATGAATATTGAATGCCGGTACGGCGTAACCTTCGCGCTGTGCTTTTAGCAGCATCGCTTTCGACGAGATGATGAACATCTTTCCTCCGAAACCTTTCGTTTTATTTATGCGAAAGACAATATAGGGTTTCGGAATGTTGTTTTGTGATTGATATCTTAAAAATGAAAGAATCGAAATGAAAGGTAAGGATGCGAAAGAAATGAAAGCAAAAAAAAGCATGGCCGAAGCCATGCTAAGCGAGGTTTACAGCAAACTCACGTCACCGGTGCCGGGTTAAACACCGCCAGCTGGTTATGCAATCCCCACTGGTCCGAGAAAGTTTTCTTCCTCCCGCTCGCTACGTCCAGAATAAAATGAAACAGCTTCCAGCCCACGTCCTCAATACTCTCTTCCCCGGTGGCGATGGTGCCCGCGTTGATATCCATTAAGTCATACCAGCGGTTTGCCAGCTCGGTGCGCGTCGCCATCTTGATCACCGGGACCGCCATCAGCCCGTACGGTGTGCCGCGCCCGGTGGTAAAGACCTGCACTGTAATACCGGAGGCCACCTGCTGGGTGCCGCACACAAAATCGCTGGCAGGTGTTGCCGCATAAATAAGGCCGCGCCTGGTTGGCCGCTGGCCCGGAGAGAGCACTTCCACAATCGCGCTCTGGCCGGATTTGGCAATCGAACCGAGGGCTTTTTCCACCACGTTCGCCAGGCCGCCTTTCTTGTTGCCCGGCGAAGGGTTGGCGCTGCGGTCCGTTTTGCCCATATCGAGATAGTTATCGTACCAGGCCATCTCCTCCAGCAGGCGTTTGCCCACCTCTTCGTTGACTGCGCGTGGCGTCAGCAGATGGATGGCGTCACGCACTTCGGTTACCTCGGAGAACATCACCGTGGCGCCGCAGCGAACCAGCAGATCGGACGCATAGCCCACTGCCGGGTTGGCCGTCACGCCGGAAAACGCATCGCTGCCGCCGCATTGTGTTCCCACCACCAGTTCCGATGCCGGACACGTTTCGCGCTGGCGGCGGTTGAGTTTGTCCAGATGATGCTCTGCTACCTGCAAAATATCGTCGACCATTGAACGAAAACCAACGTGGCGCTCGTCCTGCAGGCGCACGATGCTGGCCCCGTCAGCCGGGATGGCTTTGACATCTTCGGTGCCCTGAAGCAGGCGCTCTGGCTGCAATTTTTCACAGCCGAGACCGATTACCATCACCTCGCCGCCAAAGTTCGGATTCAGGGCGATATTGTGGATAGTACGGATCGGCACGACCGCCGCGGGCGCATTGATCGCTACGCCGCAGCCGTACAGGTGGTTAAGACCCACTACGCCGTCGACGTTCGGGTACTTTGGCAGCAGATCGCGTTCAATGATTTTCACCACGTAATCCACCACGCCCGCCACGCAGTGCACGCTGGTGGTAATGCCGAGCAGGTTTTTGGTGCCGACGCTACCGTCCGCATTGCGGTAGCCTTCAAAGGTATAGCCCTCCAGCGGCGGCAAAGCTTCAGGAACGCGGGTCGCCAGCGGAAGCGTATTCAGCGGCGGTGCTTCTGGCAGCGCCACCAGCGACTCCTCAATCCAGCTACCCTGCGGAATAGCGCTTACCGCATAGCCGATGACTTCGCCGTAGCGTACGATTTCACCGTGGGCAGGAATATCGACCAACGCGACCTTGTGCCCCTGCGGAATATGCTCAATCAGCTCCAGCCCGTCCGGGAAGCGGGTGCCTGCTTTTAAGCCATTGTCGTTGACAATAATCGCCACGTTATCCGTATCGTGAACCTTAATATAAAACGCCGTCGGGGGTGCCTCTCTAATTGCAATATCGGTCATTATTCACTCTTCTCCGGCAAAGTTTCAGCTATGAAAAATAACTCGTTGGATAATCGTTTTCTTAACGTAGAAATAAAGCATGTCAGGAGAAGAAAAGTGAAAATGTGATCGCGATCGTTTCAGGCGGACTAATCCTTGATTCTGTGCATTAGCGCCCACTGCTTTGTGCATATGCTCAAAATAGCGTTGAGATGTAGCGCAATACTTGAGCATCAAAACAATGTGCTGACGTGTAGAGCCGATTATACTGAATGACGATTTTATAACGCCACCATTCAGTCAGAGAAATAAATATAAAGAATCTGTTCTGGAATAAATATTACTGGCTAAAACAGCGGAATTAAAAAAGGGTTAAGTGATGAATAACGATATCTTCCCGAATAAGTTTAAAGCTGCCCTCGCGGCGCACCAGATTCAGATTGGCTGTTGGTCCGCGCTGGCAAACCCTATCAGCACCGAAGTGTTAGGCCTGGCCGGATTCGACTGGCTGGTGCTGGACGGCGAACACGCGCCGAACGATATCAGCACCTTTATTCCGCAGCTGATGGCGCTGAAAGGTAGCCCCAGCACTCCGGTGGTGCGCGTGCCAACTAACGAGCCGGTGATTATCAAGCGTCTGCTGGATATCGGTTTCTACAATTTCCTGATCCCGTTTGTGGAAACGGAAGAACAGGCGGCGCTGGCCGTGGCCTCAACGCGCTATCCGCCGGAAGGGATCCGCGGCGTCTCGGTATCGCACCGCGCCAACATGTTTGGCACCGTGCCGGACTATTTCGCCCAGTCCAATAGCAACATCACTATTCTGGTTCAGATTGAAAGCCAGCAGGGCGTTGATAACGTCGATGCGATTGCAGCCACAGACGGCGTGGACGGTATTTTCGTCGGTCCAAGCGATCTGGCTGCGGCGTTTGGGCATCTGGGCAACGCCAGCCACCCGGACGTACAGCGCGCAATCCAGCACATCTTTGCCCGCGCCAAAGCGCACGGCAAACCGTGCGGCATTCTGGCGCCGGTTGAAGCCGATGCCCGCCGCTACCTGGAGTGGGGAGCCACGTTCGTTGCCGTCGGCAGCGACCTCGGCGTGTTCCGCTCAGCGACGCAGAAATTAGCGGACGCTTTTAAAAAATAACCATCATTGAGGAAACAGATTATGACGCTGAAAGTGGGTTTTATTGGTCTTGGGATCATGGGTAAACCAATGAGTAAGAACCTGATTAAAGCGGGTTACTCACTGGTGGTATCCGATCACAATCCACAGTCTGTGGCTGAGGTGATGGCGGCGGGCGCGGAAACAGCTACTACCCCTAAAGCCATTGCTGAGCAGTGCGATGTCATCATCACCATGCTGCCAAATTCCCCTCACGTCAAAGAGGTCGCGCTTGGGGAGAACGGCATCATCGAGGGTGCGAAGCCGGGCCTGGTGCTGATTGATATGAGCTCTATCGCCCCGCTCGCGAGCCGTGAAATCAGCGAGGCGTTAAAAGCGAAGGGCGTAGAGATGCTGGATGCGCCCGTCAGCGGCGGCGAGCCGAAAGCCATCGACGGTACCCTGTCGGTGATGGTGGGCGGCGATAAGGCCGTGTTCGATAAATACTATGACCTGATGAAAGCGATGGCAGGCTCCGTAGTGCATACCGGAGACATTGGCGCGGGCAACGTTACCAAGCTCGCGAACCAGGTGATTGTGGCGCTGAACATTGCCGCCATGTCTGAAGCGCTGACGCTGGCAACGAAGGCGGGCGTCAATCCGGACCTGGTTTATCAGGCAATCCGTGGCGGTCTGGCGGGCAGTACGGTGCTGGATGCCAAAGCGCCGATGGTGATGGATCGTAATTTCAAACCCGGTTTCCGCATTGATCTGCACATCAAAGATCTGGCGAACGCGCTGGATACGTCTCACGGCGTGGGTGCACAGCTGCCGCTGACCGCTGCGGTTATGGAGATGATGCAGGCGCTGCGTGCGGATGGCCTGGGCACGGCCGATCACAGCGCGATTGCGTGCTACTACGAAAAACTGGCGAAGGTGGAAGTGGCGCGTTAATAGCATCTTGCCCGCACCTGAGGGTGACAGCGGCGCGCAAACCCTCTATACTGCGCGCCGAAGCTGACCAGACAGTCGCCGCTTCATCGTCGTCCCTTTCGGGGGAGACGGGCGGAGGGGAGGAAAGTCCGGGCTCCATAGGGCAGGGTGCCAGGTAACGCCTGGGGGGGAAACCCACGACCAGTGCAACAGAGAGCAAACCGCCGATGGCCCGCGCAAGCGGGATCAGGTAAGGGTGAAAGGGTGCGGTAAGAGCGCACCGCGCGGCTGGTAACAGTCCGTGGCACGGTAAACTCCACCCGGAGCAAGGCCAAATAGGGGTTCACATGGTACGGCCCGTACTGAACCCGGGTAGGCTGCTTGAGCCAGTGAGCGATTGCTGGCCTAGATGAATGACTGTCCACGACAGAACCCGGCTTATCGGTCAGCTTCAACTTCTTCCAGAACCCCGCTTCGGCGGGGTTTTTGCTTTTAGGGTTTCGTAGCCCAGGTATGCGCATCGCCACCCGGCAACTCGCACAAACGACATCAATTCTCATATTTGCGACATTAAGCACATTTCACTGCATGACCCTTTCTGGCATCGCTATGCCTACCGCAAACGATCGTTATCACAAAATTTCACCCTAAAAAATGGTGAATTTACAGTATTGTTAATTTGTTGCGAATGTTAACTGAACGATCGAAAATATTTTCTTATTTGATATAAACATATTGAAATTAAAAACATTCAGGCTATGAATGTGTGACGTATTCCACTGTTTATAAAAAGCTGTCCAAAAATCCTCTGCAAAATTTGATAATTTGAAAGAATGTTTAAAAGGAATAACGGTTATTTATTGGTCTTTAATTGTCTGAAAGTTCGTCTTTATTGATTTATTTAACGCAGAGAAATTTATCAAGGTTATCGCCATAAAATAAATTTATTACTGCTGATTTTATTGATCGATATCAGCGTAATGGTGTGCTTTTAATTTCGTATGATATTGATTGTAAAGTGTTTTTTAGGTTCTTGTTGTGCCCGTAAAATGCGCGGGGAAGCAAATTGTGAGTAACAGCACATACCCCCTGAAACATTATTGGGTAGAATCCGCTGCGTCATAGGGAAATAAGCGCAGAATATTATGAATACTATTATTCTACCGAAAACTCAGCACCTCGTGGTATTTCAGGAAGTCATTAAAAGTGGCTCCATAGGTTCTGCCGCAAGACAACTAGGCCTGACGCAACCCGCCGTCAGCAAAATCATCAGCGACATCGAATCCTACTTCGGGGTGGAAGTGATGGTGCGTAAAAACACCGGCGTAAAACTTACTGCCGCTGGTCAGGTGCTGCTGTCATACGCTGAGTCGATCACCCGCGAAATGAAAAACATGGTGAGCGAAATCAACAGCCTCAGTTTTAGTACCGTCATGGACGTCTCCTTTGGCTATCCGTCGCTGATTGGCTTCACCTTCCTGTCTGAGATGATCAAAAAATTCAGGGAAGTGTTCCCGAAAGCGCGCGTCTCCATGTATGAAGCGCAGCTCTCTTCATTCCTGCCCGCCATTCGCGACGGTCGGCTGGATTTTGCCATCGGCACGCTGAGCGACGGAATGTTGCTTCAGGATCTTCACGTTGAGCCACTGTTTGAATCCGAGTTTGTGCTGGTGGCGAGTAAATCACGAACGTGCACCGGCCCGACCAGACTGGCATCACTTACGCACGAGCAGTGGGTGATGCCGCAAACCGATATGGGCTACTACAACGAACTCCTGACCACCCTGCAAGACAACCACATCAGCATTGAAAACATCGTCCAGACCGATTCCGTCGTCACTATCTATAACCTTGTCCTTAATGCCGATTACCTGACGGTGATCCCCCGCGACATGATTGCGCCGTTCGGCTCGGACCAGTTTATCGTCCTGCCGGTGGAGGATGAATTACCCGTGGCGCGCTATGCCGCCGTGTGGTCGAAAAATTACAGTATTAAAAAATCGGCGTCAGTATTAGTTGAACTGGCAAAACAATATTCGTCGATGGATATCGATAAACGACGATAGAAATAATTAAGTTTTAAAACACCCGGAGCGACGCTTTTTAACGCTCTGATACCCTGACTTTGCCTGAAAAGAATGAATTATTATAACGAGGATATTATGCACATTACCTACGATCTCCCGGTGACCATTGAAGATATTCAGGACGCCAGAAAACGCCTGGCGGGGAAAATTTATAAAACCGGCATGCCGCGCTCAAATTATCTCAGCGAACGCTGTAAGGGTGAGATATTCCTGAAATTTGAAAATATGCAGCGTACCGGTTCGTTTAAAATACGCGGGGCGTTTAATAAGTTAAGTTCGCTGACGGATGCAGAAAAACGCAAAGGGGTGGTGGCCTGCTCCGCAGGTAATCACGCTCAGGGGGTGTCGCTCTCCTGCGCCATGCTCGGTATCGACGGCAAAGTGGTGATGCCGATGGGCGCGCCAAAATCCAAGGTCGCCGCTACCCGCGACTACTCTGCCGAAGTGGTGCTGCACGGCGAGAACTTCAACGACACCATCGCTAAGGTGAGCGAAATCGTCGAGATGGAGGGGCGCATATTTATTCCGCCTTATGACGATGCGAAAGTCATTGCCGGGCAGGGCACCATCGGCCTCGAAATTCTCGAAGATCTTTACGACGTGGATAACGTGATTGTCCCTATCGGCGGCGGCGGCTTAATTGCCGGTATTGCAACGGCAATTAAATCCATCAACCCGACAATCAATATTATCGGCGTACAGTCTGAAAACGTTCACGGCATGGCGGCTTCCTGGCAGGCCGGAGAAATAACCAACCATCGCGTTACCGGCACATTAGCCGACGGCTGCGACGTGTCTCGTCCGGGTAAATTAACCTTCGAAATTGTTCGTGAACTGGTCGATGACATTGTGCTGGTGAGCGAAGACGATATTCGCAACAGCATGATTGCCCTTATTCAGCGAAATAAAGTGGTGACGGAAGGTGCGGGCGCGCTGGCCTGCGCGGCGTTATTAAGCGGCAAGCTTGACCCCTATATTCAGGGCCGTAAAACCGTCTGCATTATTTCCGGCGGCAATATCGATCTCTCCCGTGTTTCCCAAATTACCGGCTTCGTTGACGCATAAAGGTGACCTATGAGCAACACAGAAAGCATTATCGTTGGCCAGACAAAAACGTCCTCCTGGCGTAAGTCTGACACCACATGGACGCTCGGCCTGTTTGGTACCGCCATTGGCGCAGGCGTGCTGTTCTTTCCCATTCGCGCAGGCTTTGGCGGACTGATCCCCATCCTGCTGATGCTGGTACTCGCCTTCCCGATTGCGTTTTACTGCCACCGCGCGCTGGCGCGCCTCTGTTTGTCCGGCAGCAACGTCTCTGGCAACATCACCGAGACGGTGGAAGAGCACTTCGGGAAAACCGGTGGGGTGGTGATCACCTTCCTCTACTTCTTCGCCATTTGCCCGCTGCTGTGGATTTACGGCGTCACCATTACTAACACCTTTATGACCTTCTGGGAAAACCAGCTCCAGATGCCTGCGCTGAACCGCGGCGTGGTGGCGCTGTTCCTGCTGCTGCTGATGGCCTTTGTGATCTGGTTCGGGAAAGACTTGATGGTGAAGGTGATGAGCTACCTGGTGTTCCCGTTCATTGCCAGCCTGGTGCTGATTTCCCTGTCGCTGATCCCGTACTGGAACTCGGCGGTGATCGACCAGGTCAACCTGAGCGATATCGCCTTTACCGGTCATGACGGCATTCTGGTCACGGTGTGGCTGGGGATCTCCATCATGGTCTTCTCCTTTAACTTCTCGCCCATCGTCTCCTCGTTTGTGGTCTCCAAGCGCGAAGAGTACGAGCCGGAGTTCGGGAAAGCATTCACCGAGCAGAAATGTTCCAAAATCATCGGTCGCGCCAGCCTGCTGATGGTGGCGGTGGTGATGTTCTTCGCCTTTAGCTGCCTGTTTACGCTCTCTCCGCAGAACATGGCGGATGCCAAAGCGCAGAACATTCCGGTGCTCTCTTACCTGGCGAACCACTTTGCCTCGATGTCGGGCAGTAAATCCACGTTCGCCACGGTGCTGGAATACGGCGCCTCCATCATCGCGCTGGTCGCTATCTTTAAATCCTTCTTCGGCCACTACCTGGGCACGCTGGAGGGGCTGAACGGCCTGATCCTCAAGTTCGGCTACAAGGGCGATAAGAAGAACGTCTCCGTCGGTAAGCTGAACACCATCAGCATGATTTTCATCATGGGCTCCACCTGGATTGTGGCCTACGCCAACCCGAACATTCTCGACCTTATCGAAGCCATGGGGGCGCCAATTATCGCCTCTCTGCTGTGTCTGCTGCCGATGTACGCCATTCGTAAAGCGCCCGCGCTGGCGAAATACAAAGGGCGGACCGAGAACATCTTCGTGACCGTGGTCGGCCTGCTGACCATTCTGAATATCGTTTACAAACTGTTCTAACCCAAAGCTCAGGAAGAGCGGAGTAACACATGACTGAATTTCCGGTAGTACTGGTTATTAACTGCGGATCGTCCTCCGTTAAGTTTTCGGTGCTGGACGCAGCAGGCTGCGATGCCCTGCTGACGGGCATTGCGGATGGTATCAACACTGAAAAAGCCTTTATTTCCGTGAACGGGGGTGAGCCAGTCAGACTGGCTCACCAGGACTACGAAGGGGCGCTGGCCGCCATCGCCCTCGAGCTGGAGAAACGCGACCTGATGAGCAGCGTGGCCCTGATTGGCCACCGCATCGCTCACGGCGGCGATCTCTTCAGCGAGTCGACCCTCATCACGGAAGAGGTCATTGAGCAGATCCGCCTGGTTTCCCCGCTGGCGCCGCTGCATAACTACGCCAACCTGAGCGGCGTGGAAGCTGCAGAGCGCCTGTTCCCCGGCGTGCAGCAGGTGGCGGTATTTGACACCAGCTTCCACCAGACCATGGCGCCGCAGGCGTATCTGTACGGTCTGCCGTACCGCTATTTTGAAGAGCTGGGCGTGCGCCGCTACGGTTTCCACGGCACCTCTCACCGCTACGTGTCCGCGCAGGCACACGCGCTCCTCGGGCTGTCATCCGATGACAGCGGCCTGGTGATTGCCCATCTCGGCAACGGGGCGTCCATCTGCGCGGTGCGCAACAGTAAAAGCGTCGATACCTCAATGGGGATGACGCCGCTGGAGGGGCTGGTGATGGGCACGCGCTGCGGCGACGTGGACTTCGGCGCAATGGCGTGGATTGCCCAGCAGACCGGCCAGTCGTTCGAGGATCTGGAGCGCGTGGTCAACAAAGAGTCCGGGTTGCTTGGCATCTCCGGTATCTCCTCCGATTTACGCGCGCTGGAGAAAGCCTGGCATGACGGCAATGACCGGGCGCAGCTGGCGATAAAGACCTTTGTCCACCGCATAGCGCGGCATATCGCCGGTCACGCCGCGTCTCTGCACCGTCTGGATGGCGTGATCTTCACTGGCGGCATCGGTGAAAACTCCACGCTGATCCGCGCGCTGGTGGCGGAACATCTGAAGGTGTTTGGCATCGCGCTCGACGAGGCGAAAAACGCTCTGCCGGGCAGCGCGGGTGCGCGCGTCATCTCCACCGAGTCGTCCCGCGTGACCTGCGCGGTTATCCCTACCAACGAAGAAAAAATGATCGCGCTGGACGCCCTCCGTCTTGGGAAGGTCATCCCGGCTGCGGCTTACGCCTGATAAAGCGAGAATCTGATGAAAGTAACAATCGATACGGGCGTCGCGCCCTACAGCGACGCATGGGCCGGGTTTCGCGGTGAAGAATGGAAAAACGCCGTTAACGTCCGCGATTTTATTCAGCATAACTACACCCCTTATGAAGGCGATGAAGCTTTCCTCGCGCAGGCGACGCCAGCAACGACGGCGCTGTGGCAGAAGGTGATGGTCGGCATTCGCCAGGAGAATGCCACCCACGCCCCGGTGGATTTCGACACCAACATTGCCACCACCATTACCGCCCACGGACCGGGCTACATCGACCAGGATCTTGAGACGATCGTCGGCCTGCAAACCGACAAGCCGCTCAAGCGCGCCCTGCATCCGTACGGCGGGATCAACATGATCCGCAGCTCGTTCGAAGCCTACGGGCGGGAAATGGATCCGCAGTTCGAATACCTGTTTACCGACCTGCGTAAAACCCACAACCAGGGCGTGTTTGACGTTTACTCCCCGGAGATGATGCGCTGCCGTAAATCTGGCGTGCTGACCGGTCTGCCGGACGGCTACGGGCGCGGGCGCATTATCGGCGATTACCGCCGTGTGGCGCTGTACGGCATCAGCTATCTGGTGCGCGAGCGTGAACTGCAGTTTGCCGATCTGCAGGGCAGGCTGGAGCGCGGCGAAGATCTGGAGGCGACGATCCGCCTGCGCGAAGAGCTGGCGGAGCACAGGCGTGCGTTGCTGCAGATCCAGCAGATGGCGGCGAACTATGGCTTTGATATTTCACGTCCGGCGATGAACGCGCAGGAAGCGGTGCAGTGGGTCTATTTTGCCTACCTTGCCGCAGTGAAATCCCAGAACGGCGGGGCGATGTCGCTGGGGCGCACGGCCTCGTTCCTTGA
This sequence comes from Enterobacter cloacae complex sp. P17RS, assembly GCF_014895885.1. NCBI lineage: Bacteria > Pseudomonadati > Pseudomonadota > Gammaproteobacteria > Enterobacterales > Enterobacteriaceae > Enterobacter > Enterobacter cloacae complex sp. P17RS. Next base: position 77,649 of record NZ_JADBQK010000016.1, on the reverse strand, counting down.
TATCTACATTGAACGCGACATGCAGGCGGGGCGGCTTAACGAGGTGCAGGCCCAGGAGCTGATCGACCACTTCATCATGAAGATCCGCATGGTGCGCTTCCTGCGCACGCCGGAGTTCGACACGCTCTTCTCCGGCGATCCGATCTGGGCCACGGAAGTGATCGGCGGCATGGGGCTGGATGGCCGTACGCTGGTGACAAAAAACAGCTTCCGCTACCTGCATACCCTTCATACCATGGGGCCCGCGCCGGAGCCGAACCTGACGATCCTCTGGTCTGAACAGCTGCCGATCGCGTTTAAGAAATACGCCGCGCAGGTGTCGATCGTCACCTCGTCGCTGCAGTATGAGAACGACGATCTTATGCGCGCCGACTTCAACAGCGACGACTACGCCATTGCCTGCTGCGTCAGCCCGATGGTGATCGGCAAGCAGATGCAGTTCTTTGGCGCACGCGCCAACCTTGCTAAAACGCTGCTGTACGCGATCAACGGCGGGGTGGACGAGAAGCTGAAGATCCAGGTCGGCCCGAAAACCGAGCCGCTGCTGGATGAGGTGCTGGATTACGACACCGTGATGGCGAGCCTCGACCACTTTATGGACTGGCTGGCGGTGCAATACATCAGCGCGCTGAATCTCATTCACTACATGCATGATAAGTACAGCTACGAAGCGTCGCTGATGGCGCTGCACGATCGTGACGTCTATCGCACCATGGCCTGCGGCATTGCCGGGCTGTCGGTGGCGGCGGATTCCCTGTCGGCGATTAAATACGCCACGGTGAAACCAGTGCGCGACCACACCGGCCTGGCGGTGGACTTCGTCATCGAAGGGGACTATCCGCAGTACGGCAATAATGACGATCGCGTGGACAGCATCGCCTGCGACCTGGTGGAGCGTTTTATGAAGAAGATCCAGGCGCTGCCGACGTATCGCAACGCGGTGCCGACTCAGTCGATCCTGACTATCACCTCCAACGTGGTCTACGGCCAGAAAACGGGCAACACGCCGGACGGACGCCGCGGCGGCACGCCGTTTGCGCCTGGCGCCAACCCGATGCACGGTCGCGACAGGAAAGGGGCGGTGGCTTCGCTAACGTCGGTCGCCAAGCTGCCGTTTACCTACGCGAAAGACGGGATCTCCTATACCTTCTCCATTGTGCCGCAGGCGCTGGGCAAAGATGAACTGGTGCGCAAAACCAACCTGGTGGGGCTGCTGGATGGGTACTTCCATCACGAAGCGTCTATTGAGGGCGGGCAGCACCTGAACGTCAACGTCATGAACCGGGAAATGCTGCTGGATGCCATTACCCATCCGGAGAACTACCCGAACCTGACAATTCGCGTATCCGGCTATGCAGTACGGTTTAACGCTCTGACGCGCGAGCAGCAGCAGGACGTGATTTCGCGGACGTTTACGCAAGCGATGTAATTCCAATTGCCATTGTGCCTCCTCCTTAGAGGAGGCTTTTAATTTCGTGAATATTGTCACATTTAGAAAATACCCTCCTCGTTTCCACCTCCAGTAGCAATTTTTCCTCCAGTGTCAGGAAATCCCTATAAAACTTGTGACTTTTTTCTCCCTTGCTCCGGCTATGATTTCCTCACACCAATAACAAACACCTGCTGCTCTCTGACTCGCAATCGCTGGCGATCGGAACCTAATAAAAACAATGGTTTACCCTACAAAATAAGCGAGTGCCCAATGAATATGGCAACAAACAGCAGTGTGATTGTGAGTGATTCCCCTGCGGCAAGGCGGGCGGGAATGAGCGAAAGCGAATGGCGAGAGGCGATCAAATTCGACAGCACCGACACGGGCTGGGTCATCATGAGTATCGGGATGGCTATCGGCGCGGGAATCGTTTTTCTTCCGGTGCAGGTTGGATTAATGGGGCTGTGGGTCTTTTTGCTCTCATCGATAATTGGCTATCCGGCCATGTACCTCTTCCAGCGATTATTTATTAATACGCTGGCGGAATCCCCGGAATGTAAAGACTACCCGAGCGTGATTAGCGGTTATTTAGGTAAAAACTGGGGCATCTTATTAGGTGCACTTTATTTCGTGATGCTGGTCATCTGGATGTTTGTCTATTCCACGGCTATCACCAACGACAGCGCATCCTATTTGCACACCTTCGGGGTCACCGAGGGGTTGCTGTCGGAAAATCCCTTCTACGGCTTATTCCTGATCTGTATTCTGGTCGCCATCTCTTCGCGCGGTGAAAAGCTGCTGTTTAAAGTCTCCAGCCTGATGGTGCTGACCAAATTATTTGTGGTGGCGGCGCTGGGGCTTTCAATGATCGGCCTCTGGCATTTAGCCAACGTCGGTATGCTGCCGCCGATGGGGTTGCTGATAAAAAATGCCATTATTACGCTGCCCTTTACCTTAACCTCCATTCTGTTTATCCAGACATTAAGCCCGATGGTGATTTCCTATCGTTCACGGGAAAAATCCGTTGAGGTGGCGCGTCATAAGGCGCTGCGGGCGATGAATATCGCCTTTGGCATACTGTTTGTCACGGTCTTCTTCTACGCCGTCTCTTTCACCCTGGCGATGGGACACGACGAAGCGGTGAAAGCCTACGAGCAGAACATTTCCGCCCTGGCGATTGCGGCGCAGTTTATCAGCGGCGACGGCGCGGGCTGGGTCAAAATCGTCAGCGTGATCCTCAATATTTTTGCCGTGATGACCGCCTTCTTCGGCGTCTATCTCGGCTTCCGCGAAGCCACGCAGGGGATCGTGATGAATATCCTGCGCCGTAAAATGCCGGCTGAACGTATTAATGAAAGCATCGTCCAGCGCGGGATCATGCTGTTCGCTATCCTGCTGGCCTGGAGCGCGATCGTGTTAAACGCGCCGGTACTGAGCTTCACCTCTATCTGTAGCCCCATCTTCGGCATGGTGGGCTGCCTGATCCCTGCGTGGCTGGTCTACAAGGTACCGGCGCTGCATAAATATAAGGGCGTATCGCTGGTGATTATTGTCATCACCGGGCTGCTGCTTTGTGTTTCTCCTTTCCTCGCATTTTCCTGAGGGCAAATAAGGTCGTAACGATGTCTGAGCAAACTCATCCTTTATGGAATCAATTTATTCGCGTAGTGCAGGAAGAAGTTAAGCCTGCGCTGGGGTGCACCGAGCCCGTTTCTCTGGCCCTTGCCTGTGCGATTGCCGCAGAGCAACTGCCTGGCGACGTCACGAAGATTGAGGCGTGGGTATCGCCGAATCTGATGAAGAACGGGCTTGGCGTAACGGTGCCGGGCACCGGCATGGTCGGGTTGCCCATTGCGGCGGCGCTGGGTGCCATCGGTGGCAATGCGCAGGCGGGGCTGGAGGTGCTGAAAGATGTCACCGCCGATGCGCTGGCGCGGGCCAAAGCAATGCTTAACGCCGGTCTGGTGCAGGTGAAATTGCAGGAGCCGTGCGATGAGATCCTCTATTCACGTGCCTGCGTCTACGCCGGTGAGGCCTCGGCCATGGTGACCATTGCGGGCGGACATACCCGCGTGGTGGAGGTGGTTTGTCACGGCGAAACGCGCTTCAGTCTTGACGAGCGGCAGGCCGAGGTAAGTAACGATCCGCTGGCTGTACTGTCAAACACCACGCTCTCGCAGATCCTGGAGTTTGTCGAACAGGTACCGTTCGAGGCGATCCGCTTTATCCTGGAAGCAGGGCAACTGAACGACGCGCTCTCTCGTGAAGGGCTTAGCGGGAAGTGGGGGCTACACATTGGCGCCACCCTCATTAAGCAGCGCGCACGCGGATGGATGGCGCAGGATCTGGGTTCAGACATCGTTATCCGCACCAGTGCGGCCTCGGATGCCCGCATGGGGGGCGCGACGCTGCCGGCGATGAGCAACTCGGGCTCCGGGAATCAGGGAATTACAGCCACCATGCCGGTTGTCGTGGTCGCTGAACATGTTCAGGCCGATGACGAACGGCTGGCGCGGGCGCTGATGCTCTCGCATCTGTCGGCTATCTACATCCATTACCAGCTTCCGCGTTTGTCCGCGCTGTGTGCGGCGACAACGGCCGGTATGGGGGCCGCCGCAGGGATGGCGTGGCTGTTGGGCGGAAGCTATCAGACGATTGCAATGGCCATCGGCAGTATGATCGGTGACGTCAGCGGGATGATCTGCGACGGGGCGTCTAACAGCTGCGCCATGAAAGTCTCGACCAGCGTCACCAGCGCCTGGAAAGCCGTGATGATGGCGCTGGATGAGTCGGGCGTGACGGGCAACGAGGGGATTGTAGCGCACGACGTGGAGCAGTCTATCTCTAACCTGTGCGCGCTGGCGTGCCGCTCAATGCAGGCAACGGACCGGCAGATTATTGAGATTATGGCGAGTAAGGTGTAGCGATTGGCATTCGTCCCTCTTCCCAAAGGGGAGAGGGACCGATCGAGCAACTCTTACACCGGCAAATCAATCAGCAGCGCGCGCAGCGGCGTATCCGCCACCAGGGTGATATTCGCTTCGTCACGAATAAACGCCCCGTCGCCGCAGGTGAGCGCTTCTTTCTCTTCCGCGTGCGTTACCGCATGCACCGTACCGTGAATGGACTGCAAATAGGCGCGCGGGCCGTGCAGCTGGAAGCTTGCCTGTTCACCTTTTTTCAGTTCGATATGGTGCAGCCATACCTGCTGTCGCAGCTGCAGGCTGTCCTTGCTGCCGTCAGGCGAGGCAATCAGCTGCTGTTTATCGCCCTTCAGATCTATTTTCTGCACCAGCGGGTTTTCTCGCTCAGGGCAGGCGTCGAGCCACAGCTGCATGCGCGTCAGCGTTTTGTCTTTGCTGAGGTTATGCTCGCTGTAGCTGATGCCCGGCTGCGTGGAAATTAACAACGCTTCGCCAGCCTTTGCCTGGACATGATTGCCCTCGCTGTCGCGGTATTCTGCCTCGCCTTCCAGGATCAGGTTCAGGATATCGACTTTCGGATACGTACGCGGCTGGAAGGAGGCGCCCGGGGCGAGCACTTCCTGGTTCAACACGCGCAGTGAAGCGTAACCGAGGAGTTTAGGGTCAAAGTAGTGTCCAAAGGAAAAGGTGTAGCGGGCCTGCAGCCAACCGAAATCGGCTTGTCCGCACTGTTTCGCTGTTCTTGTCGTAATCATAAACTTGACCTCTCTTTACACTAAAACAATGGTAAAGGTATGGACGCTGCATTGTTAGCCAGATATTCTGCCTGGTATGTTCAAATTTCCTGAATGAGAACGAGATGGCTAAAGAGAGAGCATTGACGCTTGAGGCGCTTCGCGTCATGGACGCGATTGACCGGCGCGGCAGCTTTGCCGCGGCGGCAGATGAACTGGGGCGCGTTCCGTCTGCGCTAAGCTACACCATGCAAAAACTGGAGGAAGAGCTGGACGTCGTGCTCTTCGATCGCTCCGGTCATCGAACAAAATTCACCAACGTGGGGCGGATGCTGCTGGAGCGAGGTCGCGTGCTGCTGGAAGCGGCGGACAAGCTCACCACGGACGCCGAAGCGCTGGCGCGAGGCTGGGAAACCCACCTGACGTTAGTCACCGAAGCGCTGGTGCCGACCGAAGCGCTGTTCCCTCTGGTAGACCGCCTGGCGGCGAAGGCCAATACGCAGCTGTCGATCATCACCGAGGTGCTGGCCGGGGCGTGGGAGCGTCTGGAGACGGGCAGGGCGGATATCGTCATTGCGCCTGACATGCATTTCCGCTCATCGTCAGAAATCAACTCGCGCAAGCTCTACAGCGTCATGAACGTTTACGTCGCCGCGCCGGATCACCCGATTCACCAGGAGCCGGAGCCGCTCTCTGAAGTGACGCGCGTGAAGTACCGCGGCGTGGCGGTGGCGGATACCGCGCGTGAGCGTCCGGTGCTGACGGTCCAGCTGCTGGATAAACAGCCGCGTCTGACGGTCACGTCACTGGAAAACAAGCGGCAGGCGCTGCTGGCCGGTTTGGGCGTGGCGACGATGCCCTACCCGTTTGTGGAAAAAGATATTGCGGAAGGGCGACTAAGGGTGGTGAGCCCGGAGTACACCAGCGAAGTGGACATTATTATGGCGTGGCGCCGCGACAGCATGGGCGAAGCCAAATCGTGGTGCCTGCGCGAAATTCCAAAGCTCTTTGCGCATCACAACAAATAAGCGAGCAGGCCCGGTAAGCGTAAGCGCCACCGGGCAGTAATTTACGCGCCGATCTTAGGATCCGGACCAAAGCGGTTTTCGCCCGGCGTCCCGCTCTGACAGTTGAAAATTAAAATCACGATCCAGCCGACAAGCGGGATTAACAGCAACAGCAGCCACCACGCCGAACGATCGGTGTCGTGGAGACGACGAAACAGCACGGCCCATGAAGGCAGCAAAACCAGCAAGCCATAAATCGTAGTGAGTACGCCTTCACCGCCGGCGCGCTCCCAGCCGAGGATTTTATCCACGATGCCCAGCACCATAATCAGGACGAAGTTCACCAGAACGAACATCCAGTACTCTTTGCGGCGGGCGCGGCCACCAAATCCAACGTAGTTGCGCAGTACTTTTAAATACCAGTCCATTTTCCTTGCCTCTTAATCAGTCAATCACTTGTTTTCTAAGCGATCGAGGTAAGGATAGATGTATGCTGTGAATTAAAAAAGGGAATCAATTGATTCCCTAAATAATTATCCGAAACGCACGTCGCGCCCGTGCGGTTCATCCAGATCCTGCCACGGGCCAATGGAGATGATGCCCGTCGGGTTGATGGTCTTGTGGCTGCGGAAATAGTGGGTGCGAATATGGTCAAAATCGACCGTCTCCGCGATCCCCGGCATCTGGTAGATGTCTCGCAGGAAACCATACAGGTTCAGGTAGTCGCTGATGCGGTGTTTATCGCACTTAAAGTGGGTGACATAGACCGGGTCAAAGCGAACCAGCGTGGTCCACAGGCGAATGTCCGCTTCCGTCAGGCGATCGCCCGTCAGGTAGCGATGCTGGCCCAGGATCTGCTCCAGGCGCTCCAGCGATTCAAACACCTTTCCGACCGCTTCGTCATAGGCTTCCTGGCTGGTGGCGAAACCGGCCTTATAGACACCGTTGTTGACGTTGTCGTAAATCCAGCTGTTCAGCTCGTCAATCTTATCGCGCAGTTCAACCGGGTAGTAATCCCCGGCGCGGGCGCCGTGCGCATCAAACGCGGTATTGAACATGCGGATGATTTCCGCGGACTCATTGCTGACGATCGTCTGGTTTTTCTTGTCCCACAGCACCGGCACGGTCACGCGTCCGGTGTAGTGCGGATCGGCGCGCAGATAGAGCTGGTAGAGGAAATCGTGGTGATACAGGTCATCACCGGTCGCAGCGGGGAAATCACTGTCGAACGTCCAGCCGTTTTCCAGCATCAACGGGTTGACGACTGAAACCGGAATGAAGGATTCGAGGCCTTTTAGCTTGCGCACGATCAGTGTGCGGTGGGCCCACGGGCAGGCAAGAGAAACGTACAGATGATAACGATCTTTCTCCGCCGCAAAGCCCCCTTCGCCACTCGGGCCGGGTGCGCCGTCGGCGGTCAGCCAGTTACGGAAGGCCGAAACAGAGCGCTTAAAGCGTCCACCGGTGGATTTGGTGTCATACCAGACATCCTGCCAGACGCCGTCTACGAGTTGTCCCATTTTTTACTCCTCCGTCAGATAGCAAAAGCGAGGAGATGTCTCCTCGCTTTGTGTTTACTCAGTATAGCGTGCTTACCATTTCTTATTCAGAACGCGGTCGATGCTGTATGCGCCTGGGCCGGTGATCGCCAGCAGCAGGAAGCCACCCGCGATGGTCAGGTTTTTCATAAACATCAGTGAGTTCACGCCTTCAGCAAAGTTGCTGTGGAACAGGAACGCGGTCAGCAAGGTGAAGCCTGCGGTAAACAGCGCGGTGGTGCGGGTCAGGAAGCCGAACAGAACCGCCAGGCCGCCGCCAAACTCAAGCAGAATGGTCAGCGGCAGCAGGAACCCCGGAACGCCCATGGCTTCCATATACTGCTGGGTACCCGCATAACCGGTAATTTTGCCCCAGCCTGCCACGATAAACAGAATTGGCATCAGAATACGCGCGACCAGTACACCAACATCTTCTAATTTTTTCATTTTACTCTCCAGGAAACCACATAAGCGGCTGAACATTATTTGTCTGCAATTCCGGGTAGATACCGCGGCTCTGCTGTCGATGGAGAGGAGTGTAAACGGGGCGGGTAGCAATTGTTAGCAAGGAAAACTGTCAATCTTCTTCAAAGATATTGAGTAAGGGCAGGTGCGCGCTGGTGCCCTCGGCCCTCGGGGAGAAGGGCAAAAACAAAAAACGGTAACCTGAGTTACCGTTTTGCGTTTATCACCGCAGCTGTTGTTGCCGCAGCGTTGCTTTGACCAGGCGCCAGGCGCTCCAGGCACCAAAACCGCGTCGGGCCCAGCGGATGAGCATATTCGGATGACGAACCGTCCAGATAGCCATCACGCTGCTGCCGACCAGCGCCCACGAACGCAGGCTCAGGAAGGTATTCCAGCCACGGTCAAACCGTCGCGTCGCGTCGATCCAGTCACGGCGGCTGGCAGACAGATCCAGCCGCTGCTGCTGGATCTGACTTAACAGGTACGCTTTTCGCTTCTGACGTTCCGCTTTATCGCTCACGGCTTGTCATCCTCCAGCAGGGCGCGATCGTTAGCCAGTTCCTGGCGCGTGTGGCGCAGGAAAGTGGACCTGCGCGCTTTACGCATCGTCCATATGCCGCCAATCAGCGCCGCGACCAGCAGAACGACGGTCGTGGCAATCATCGCGTTAAGTCGATACTGCGGGTCAATGGCCCAGATGATTAACACCATCAGGCTCATCAGACCAAACGCGGCGAAGAGCATGGTCAGCCCGAGCATCAGCAGCATCTGGAAGAGGTTCGCTTTCTCCTCTTCCAGTTCGACCACTGCCAGCCGGACGCGCGTTTCGGCAATCCCAACCAGCGTCGTTAAAATACGCTGGCCGATGCCGAGGACGTTATTAGCAGGCCCTTGTGCGTGACGAGGATCTTCCATATCAACGACGCGTCAGCAGGACACCCAGCACCACACCCACTGCGGCACCAATACCAACTCCCGTCCATGGATTGTCGCGCACATATTCATCTGCACGCGCAGCCGCTTCACGGGTCTGTTTCGCCAGTGCATCACCGGTTTCACCCAGGCGGTAGCGGCTCTCTTTCAGCGCCTGCTCCGCTTTACTGCGCAGCTTGCTTACTTCTTCTTTCGACTTATCGGCAGAGGAGTTCAGCACCTCTTCAAGGGTATCGGCCAGGGATTTCAGTTCAGCGCGCAGATGTTCAGACGTCGTATCTTTTGACATGATTCTCTCCTGTTGAGATTTCCGTTAACTCAATAATCGCGAGCTTCCAGCGCTTTCAGGTCGTCCTGCGCCTCTTTCAACTTCTTCTCGCGCTTAGCAATTTTTTCCGCATCCCCTTTCTCTTTCGCTTCCTGCAGGTCTTGACGGCGCTCGGCTATCTCGTCCTTCTGTTCAGCGATTTTCTTTTGGTGATCGGCACGCAGCTTGCTGTCTGAACAGTTCGCTTTCACTTCGCTCAGCGCTTTTTTGAGACCATCAACACGGTGCTGATTGTTATGCTTTTCGGCATAACCGATCTCACGCTGAATATCCTGTTCTTTCTCCTGACAGAGAGAGTTTGCGAAGGTCGTTGTGCTTAAAGAAAAAAGGGCCAGAGCCAGGGTCATGCGGAATTTCATTATCGAAACCTTCCATTGTGCTGCGGGGTTAGCCGCTATCCAAAATGATGCGGAGTACATTCGAGGGGTGCTCCGCGTACTTAAGCATAGTAAGTAAACGGGGGATTCACCAAAGTGAGTGAAAAGATTCGGAATCCAGGAAGTTATCCAAACCGATGCGACGTATCGCGAATCAATGATAACCACGCGGCTGGCGGGTTGTCATCTTCCTGCTGGGCAATGATATAGCCGTGCGGCAGCGTACGGTCAAGAACCGCTTTCGCGGCAGCGCTCTGCGCACGGGAATCAAACTTAATCAGTAAAACATCGTCCTGCGGGGTGATGCTTTTAAAGCGGATGCCGTTTGCATCCAGATGATGCCAGACAGAAAAACCGTCAGGCACACCGCCCCCCTGGTTTACCGGGCGAATGGCCAGCGTAGCGTCCTGATGTGAAAGCGTGTTCCAGGCCAGCAGTACGGCGCTGAGCATCACCAGTGCAATAAAGGCGCAGGCAAAGCGGCGCATGGCGAGCGGTGAGATAAACATCGTTAACCTCGCGCTCCGTATTTTTTCTTCCACAGGACAACCAGCGAGCCGATCAGGCCGAAGACCAGCAGAACAACAGGCAGCAGCATCAGGCAGGACATCAGCTGATCTTCATATTTCATGAAGACCGGCGTCTTACCCAGCGCATAGCCCAGCGTCGTCAGGATCAGAACCCATAACAGGCCGCTCATCCAGTTGAAGAACTGGAAGCGTGCGCTGCTCAACCCGGACAGCCCGGCAATGGTGGGCAGCAGGGTGCGCACAAAGGCGATAAAGCGGCCAATCAGCAGCGCGGAAAGCCCATGCTTATGGAACAGGTGGTGTGCCCGCTGGTGATAGTGCGCAGGCAGATGGGAAAGCCAGTTCTGTACTATTCGGGTATTGCCCAGCCATCTTCCCTGGATATAGCTCACCCAGCAGCCAAGGCTGGCCGCGACGGTCAGTAATAAAATGGTTTGCGGGAACGCCATTGCGCCTTTAGCACACAGCACGCCGACAAGCACCAGCAAACTGTCACCCGGCAAGAAGGCTGCAGGCAGCAAACCATTCTCAAGGAACAGAATCATAAACAAGACAAAATAGAGCATGCCAATCATGGAAGGGTTGGCCAGCGTTTCAAAATCCTGCGCCCAAAGGGCATGCAGCAGTTGGGTCAAAAGTTCCATTCAGTGTTCCTGGAAATCGGTTAACGTCTCGCCTGTTATCCGGGACAAACAGCACGGCGACATTGTTGTGATTTCATTATGGTCGCTCGCGGACACATTGCGGTGTGGCCAACACTGTTCCCTGTTAATTGGCTGGTTAGCAAGCACTAACTTTCAAAATAACGAAGTGAATCCAATTGTAACAAAGCCCAACGTTCTGCGTCACAGAATTTGCAGGGTGAGGTGATTTTGGCGTAAGCCCTGAAAGTGAGCGAGGGATTTTACAAAGGCTGACACTATATATGTTTTGCTTACCCATTCAGGCGGGGAGGCGCAGCGAAGCGCCTGCCGGTAGAAAGGTCGCCTATTTTGCGCCGCTCGGGGCCGTATCGAGATGAACGACAGGATTATCGGCAAAAAGATAACGGTCAGCGTTAAATTCGAAGTCGTCACTGGTTTCATTGAAGAGCATCTGCTTGGTGTTTTCCAGGTGCTGCCACATGGCGAGCTTCGCGGCGTGGGGATCTTTACGAATCAGCGCCTTAAGAATTTGATCGTGGTCGTCACACCAGTTGTCCACGGTACGCGAATCAATATGATCGTGCAGTTTTTTCCAGTACGGGTTGTGAACGCGCTGAGTCCACATTTTCTCAACGATTGCCGCCAGCGCTGTATTTTGGGTTGCCAGGGCGACCTGAACGTGAAACTGCAGGTCCCACTCGGAATCACGGAAACATTTTTCCTTGCGAGCGTTCTCCTGAATCTCCATCAGCTTCATGATGTCCTGCTTGGTCACCTGCGTGGCGGCAAATTCGGCAATATTGCTTTCGATCAGCTGGCGAGCCTGGAGCAGCTCAAACGGACCGTAGCTGGCGAATTCAAGACTTTCATCCGCCACCGGAGAGTGTTTAGGCTGATTAGAAATAACGTGAATGCCGGAACCTTTGCGTACCTCAACGTAGCCTTCCACTTCCAGCATGATAATCGCTTCGCGCACCACGGTTCGGCTTACGCTTTTTTCATCCGCGATAAAGCGCTCGGCGGGAAGTTTATCACCGACAAGATAGACCCCTTGCTCGATGCGATCTTTCAGCTCGGCAGCAAGTTGTTGATATAAACGACGTGGTTCGGTGATTTCCATATGCGCTCCAGGCAGGGTACGGCAGATGATTTGTTATACCACTTTCACGGAATACTCTCCAGATTTTGCCATTAAAAAAGCCGCCCGGGGGCGGCTTCGGTGAAACGCATTTTCGCTAACTCTGCGTAGCCGGTCGCCCGAGAGACTCTTTCGCCAGCTCCTCTGCGGATTTGCTTTTCAGCACCGTCCAGATAACCACCGCGCCCATCAGGTCGAAGATTGCCAGCACCGCGAACAGCGGGCTGAAGCCGATGGTATCAGCCAGCGCACCGACGACCAGCGCGAACATCGTACTTGCGGTCCACGCGGCCATACCGGTCAAGCCGTTGGCGGTGGCCACTTCGTTGCGACCGAAGACGTCAGACGAGAGCGTAATCAGCGCGCCGGAGAGCGACTGGTGCGCAAATCCACCGATGCACAGCAGGGCGATAGCCACATACGGACTGGTAAACAGGCCGATCATGCCCGGGCCAATCATCAGCAGAGCACCCATGGTCACCACCATCTTACGGGAAACGATCAGGTTCACCCCAAACCAGCGCTGGAACAGCGGTGGCAGGTAGCCGCCTACGATACAGCCCAGGTCAGCAAACAGCATTGGCATCCAGGCGAACATCGCGATCTCTTTCAGGTTAAAGCCGTAGACTTTAAACATAAACAGTGGGATCCACGCGTTGAAGGTGCCCCAGGCCGGTTCAGCCAGGAAGCGCGGCAGGGCGATACCCCAGAACTGACGGGTGCCCAGGATCTGCCAGACGGACATCTTCTTGCCATTGTTGGTCTGATGCTGCGCTTCCTGACCACCAATAATGTATTCGCGTTCTTCCTCGGAGAGTTTTTTCTGATCGCGCGGGTGTTTATAGAAAACCAGCCACGCCATTGCCCAGGCAAAGCTCAGCACGCCAGAGATAATGAATGCCATCTGCCAGCTGTGCATCACGATGGCCCACACCACCAGCGGCGGCGCAATCATTGCGCCGATGGACGAGCCCACGTTGAAGTAACCCACCGCGATGGAACGCTCTTTTGCCGGGAACCACTCAGAGCTGGCTTTCAGCCCCGCCGGGATCATTGCGGCTTCTGCCGCACCGACCGCTCCACGGGCCAGCGCCAGGCCGCCCCAGCTGCCTGCCAGTGCGGTTGCACCGCAGAATACCGCCCAGGCGATGGCGAAGAAGGCATAGCCGATTTTGGTACCCAGAATATCGAGAACATACCCAGCAACAGGCTGCATGACGGTGTAAGCGGCAGAATAGGCCGCGATGATGTAAGAGTATTGCTGCGTGGAGATATGCAGCTCTTCCATCAACGTTGGCGCCGCGGCTGCCACGGTGTTACGTGTCAGGTAGCCCAGCACGGTACCCAGCGTCACCAGTGCGATCATATACCAACGTAACCCTTTAATTTTACGCATCTAAAACCTCATCGTTATGTTATTTCCGCGCCAGAGCACGGCAACCTCTCAACCGTTGCCGGGAGCAGTTGTGTAACGGGAGGGGCGTAGCCGGGAGAATGTCCCGGAACGGCCCGAACCTTGCCATAAGTAAGCGTGCATAAGTCGGTATCCGTACCGTTAAATCCGATGTGTCTCACACCGGTAACGCATTCCGTCGGCTTAGTGTTTGCGACGGCGAAACGATAACTTGTCATACAACTTTAAAAGGTGAGTGACATCACAAATGTATGATTCTTTGTAGGGACATTAATCGCCGCGCGCAAAGCCAGAAACGGCGCGGCCTGTAGAAGGGTTTACCCCATTGAGGGTAATTTATTTGTTAGCGTTTATTGATCTCACTCACGAAAAAAGCTTCGGTGGGTGGAAATTGGTGTGATAACTTTGCAGCATATGAACATACGCTTTCTGACGCTCTCGTAATGAGGAAGACGATAATGACGCCGTTTATGACCGACGATTTTCTGTTAGATACCGAATTTGCCCGCCGCCTGTACCACGACTACGCTAAAGACCAGCCGATTTTCGACTACCACTGCCACTTACCGCCGCAGCAGGTTGCCGAAAATTACCGTTTCAAAAACCTGTATGATATCTGGCTGAAGGGTGACCACTATAAATGGCGCGCAATGCGCACCAACGGCGTGGCTGAGCGACTGTGTACCGGCGACGCGACCGATCGCGAGAAGTTCGACGCCTGGGCGGCGACCGTTCCGCACACTATCGGCAACCCGCTTTACCACTGGACGCACCTCGAACTACGCCGTCCGTTTGGTATCACCGGCAAGCTGCTTTCTCCCGCTACGGCGGATGAAATCTGGGACCAGTGCAACGAACTGCTGGCGCAGGATAACTTCTCCGCGCGCGGCATCATGAAGCAGATGAACGTGAAGATGGTGGGCACCACCGACGATCCGATTGACTCCCTGGAGCATCATGCCGTTGTCGCCAAAGACGCCTCTTTTGACATTAAAGTGCTGCCAAGCTGGCGCCCGGACAAAGCCTTCAACATCGAACAGGCCACCTTCACCGACTACATGGCGAAGCTGGCGGAAGTGTCCGATACCGACATCCGTCGTTTCGTCGATCTGCAAACCGCGCTGACCAAACGCCTGGACCACTTCGCGGCGCACGGCTGTAAAGTCTCTGACCACGCGCTGGACGTGGTGCTGTTCGCGGAATCAAACGAAGCCGAACTGGACAGCATCCTGGCGCGTCGCCTCTCCGGTGAATCGCTTAGCCAGCATGAAGTAGCGCAGTTCAAAACCGCGGTGCTGGTGTTTCTCGGCGCGGAATACGCCCGTCGCGGCTGGGTACAGCAGTACCACATCGGCGCGCTGCGCAATAACAACCAGCGCCAGTTCAAACTGCTGGGCGCGGACGTGGGCTTTGACTCCATCAACGACCGCCCGCTGGCGGAAGAGCTGTCAAAACTGCTGAGCAAACAGAACGAACAAAACCTGCTGCCGAAAACCATTCTGTACTGCCTGAACCCTCGCGATAACGAAGTGCTGGGCACCATGGTCGGCAACTTCCAGGGCGAAGGTATGCCGGGCAAGATGCAGTTCGGATCCGGCTGGTGGTTCAACGATCAGAAAGACGGCATGGAGCGTCAGATGACGCAGTTGGCGCAGCTCGGTCTGTTAAGCCGTTTCGTGGGTATGCTGACCGACAGCCGCAGCTTCTTGTCCTATACCCGTCATGAATATTTCCGCCGCATCCTGTGCCAGATGATTGGCCGCTGGGTGCACGCGGGTGAAGCGCCAGCGGATATCCAGCTGCTGGGCGACATGGTGAAAAACATCTGCTTTAACAATGCGCGTGACTACTTCGCCATTGAACTGAACTAAGGCCGTCTGAGGTTGATATGCAATACATCAAAATCCATTCGCTGGATAACGTGGCCGTCGCGCTGGCAGATTTAACCGAAGGCACGGAAGTAGCCTTCGATAACCAGTCGGTCACGTTGCGCCAGGCCATTGGACGTGGACACAAGTTTGCCCTGATCCCCATTGCAAAAGGGGAGAACGTGGTGAAGTACGGTTTGCCCATCGGCCATGCGCTGGCGGATATTGCGCCGGGTGAATATATTCATTCCCACAATACCCGCACCAATCTCAGCGATCTGGACGAGTACAGCTATCAGCCTGAACTACCGAAGGCAGGCGTGCAGGCGGGGGATCGTGAGGTGCAAATCTACCGTCGCGCAAACGGTGATGTAGGGATCCGCAACGAGCTGTGGATCCTGCCGACCGTCGGCTGCGTGAACGGCATTGCGCGTCAGATCCAGACCCGCTTTCTGAAGGAGACCCACGATGCCGAGGGCATCGACGGGGTACATCTTTTCAGCCACACCTACGGCTGCTCCCAGCTGGGTGACGACCACATCAACACCCGCACCATGCTGCAAAACATGGTGCGCCACCCGAATGCGGGCGCGGTGCTGGTGATCGGCCTCGGCTGCGAGAACAACCAGGTCGACGCCTTCCGCGACACGCTGGGAGAATTCGACCCTGAGCGCGTGCACTTCATGGTGTGCCAGCATCAGGACGACGAAGTGGAAGCGGGCGTTGAGCAGCTGCATCAGTTGTATGAGGTGATGCGCCACGACAGGCGCGAGCCGGGGAGGCTGAGCGAACTGAAGTTTGGCCTGGAGTGCGGCGGGTCTGACGGTCTTTCCGGCATTACCGCTAACCCAATGCTGGGCCGCTTCTCGGATTACGTGATTGCCAACGGCGGCACCACGGTGCTGACCGAAGTGCCGGAAATGTTTGGCGCGGAGCGCATTCTGATGAGCCACTGCCGCGACGAAGAGACGTTTGAGAAGACCGTCACCATGGTGAACGACTTCAAACAGTACTTCATTGCCCACAATCAGCCGATTTACGAGAACCCATCGCCGGGGAACAAGGCGGGCGGAATCACCACGCTGGAGGAGAAATCCCTCGGCTGCACCCAGAAAGCGGGGGCCAGCCAGGTGGTGGACGTTCTGCGCTACGGCGAACGCCTGAAAACCCACGGCCTGAACCTGCTGAGCGCACCGGGTAACGATGCGGTCGCCACCAGCGCGCTGGCGGGGGCGGGCTGTCACATGGTGTTGTTCAGCACCGGTCGCGGTACGCCGTACGGCGGTTTTGTGCCGACGGTGAAAATCGCCACCAACAGCGAGCTGGCGGCGAAGAAAAAGCACTGGATCGATTTCGACGCAGGCCAGCTGATCCACGGCAAAGCGATGCCGCAGCTGCTGACGGAGTTCGTGGACACTATCGTGGAGTTTGCTAACGGCAGGCAGACCTGTAACGAGAAGAACGACTTCCGCGAGCTGGCGATCTTTAAGAGTGGTGTGACGCTTTAAGTGTTTTGTCGGGTGGCGCTAGCGCTTACCCGACCTACTGAACTTTAATCGGTGCGGCCTGATGCCCTCACCCTGACCCTCTCCCACTCTCCCACGGGGAGAGGGTACAAACACTAAAAACGGCAACCTCAGGGTTGCCGTTTTGCTGTTAACCTCGCAGCGCGTTCTTCGCTAAACGCGCGTCTTCCGCCTGACAGGCCGCTGCGGTGAACAGCACGTCGGTAGAGGAGTTCAGCGCGGTTTCGCAGGAGTCCTGCAGCACGCCGATGATGAAGCCGACGGCCACAACCTGCATGGCGATCTCGTTCGGGATGCCGAACATATTGCACGCCAGCGGGATCAGCAGCAGCGAACCGCCCGCCACGCCGGATGCGCCACAGGCACACAGCGACGCCACCACGCTCAGCAGCAGTGCCGTTGGCAGATCCACAGGAATACCCAGCGTTTGCACGGCCGCCAGGGTCAGCACGGTGATGGTGATCGCCGCACCTGCCATGTTCACGGTCGCACCCAGCGGGATCGACACGGAATAGGTATCGCGGTCCAGGTTCAGCTTCTCCGCCAGCGCCATGTTGACCGGAATGTTTGCCGCCGAGCTGCGGGTGAAGAAGGCGTATACACCGCTCTCGCGCAGGCAGGTCAGCACCAGCGGATACGGATTGCGGCGGATCTGCCAGAATACCAGCAGCGGGTTGATCACCAGCGCCACCAGCAGCATACAGCCGACCAGCACCATCAGCAGCTGCGCGTAGCCCCACAGCGCGTCAAAGCCGGTTGTGGCCAGGGTAGACGACACCAGGCCGAAGATACCGATGGGCGCAAAGCGAATCACGACCTTAACGATAAAGGTCACGGCGTTGGACATGTCATTGACCAGGTTTTTCGTCGTTTCGTTGCCGTGACGCAGGGCGAAGCCCAGGCCGATCGCCCACACCAGGATGCCAATGTAGTTGGCATTCAGCAGGGCATCAATGGGGTTCGTAACCATGCTCATCAGCAGGCCGCGCAGCACTTCCACAATGCCTGAAGGCGGCGTGACGTCGCCTGCCGCAGAGGTCAGATGTAGCGTGGAGGGGAAGAGGAAGCTAAAGACCACTGCGGTCAGCGCAGCAGAAAACGTGCCCAGCAGATATAAAAAGAGAATCGGGCGAATGTTGGTTTTTTGTCCGTGTTGGTGATTGGCGATAGAAGCCATGACCAGCATCAGTACCAGCACCGGCGCAACGGCCTTCAGCGCGCCCACGAAAAGCGTTCCGAGAAGCCCCGTCGCTTCCGCGGCAGGTTTTGACACCAGCGCCAGCAGAATACCCAGAACCAGACCTACCAGGATTTGTTTAACCAGGCTACCCTGCGTCAGACGCGCAAGCAGGCCCTTAGATTGTGTGCTCATACTAAATTCCTAAGTGAAATTGTGTTCCATCCTGGATGTGCTCTAAGTCACATTTATTTCAGGATGTAAATATTTGTTTGCCTGGTTGAGTATCAAGGAAAGCGGGGAAAGGCGGAAGAGTAAAATGCTGGATTTTACGTGTCACATCATATTTTTTAACTATTGAGTCACAAAAGTGTGTTAACCCTCTCCCCTTTGAGGAGAGGGTTAGGGTGAGGGGATTACTCCGCCTGCTGCTTTTTATCGTGCTGGCGGTTAACCCAGGTATTGATAACCAGCGTCACCAGCAGAATGCCGAACACCACGCCAAGCGAAATGGCGATCGGGATGTGGTAGAAATCCACGATCAGCATCTTGATACCAATGAAGACCAGGATCACCGACAGACCGTACTTCAGCATCGAGAAGCGCTCTGCCGCACCTGCCAGCAGGAAATACATGGCGCGCAGGCCGAGGATCGCAAACAGGTTAGAGGTCAGCACGATGAACGGATCAGTTGTCACCGCGAAGATTGCCGGGATGCTGTCTACCGCGAAAATCACGTCGCTCAGCTCGACCAGAATCAGCACCAGCAGCAGCGGGGTGGCGAACAGCAGGCCGTTCTTACGCACGAAGAAGTGCTCGCTCTCGATCTTGTCCGTCATGCGCAGATGACCACGGATCCACTTCACCAGCGGCTTATCACCGATACCGGTATCGTCTTCTTTCGCCAGCGCCATTTTGACCCCGGTAAACAGCAGGAACGCGCCGAACACGTACAGCAGCCATTCGAACTGGGTAATCAGCCAGCTGCCGGCGAAGATCATGATGGTACGCAGGACAATGGCACCCAGCACGCCGTAGACCAGCACGCGGCGCTGCAAGGCTGCAGGCACAGCAAAGTAGCTGAACAGCATCAGCCAGACGAAGACGTTATCAACCGCCAGGGCTTTTTCAATCAGATAACCGGTGAGGAAGGCGAGTGCCTGAGGAT
This sequence comes from Enterobacter cloacae complex sp. P17RS, assembly GCF_014895885.1. Classification (NCBI taxonomy): domain Bacteria; kingdom Pseudomonadati; phylum Pseudomonadota; class Gammaproteobacteria; order Enterobacterales; family Enterobacteriaceae; genus Enterobacter; species Enterobacter cloacae complex sp. P17RS. The sequence continues at coordinate 58,446 of NZ_JADBQK010000016.1, read as the reverse complement.
CGGCCACCGCACGGCCTTCGGTTGAGGCCAGGTACCACCAGAAGACGGCGCAAAAGAGGAGCGAGAGGGTAACCCAGACCAGCGACCAGACGGCGGCCTGCTTAACGCTCATGCCGTGCTCGCCGCGACGACCCTGCAAAAAGAGGTCGATCGCCAGCATGATGAGCACGACAACCGCGAATCCGCCCCACAGCATTGGAGTGCCGACAGAATGCATACTATTTTCCTTACACATAAAAAACAAAAACGGCCATGGTCAGAAGACGATAGCCGTTAGCTTTTTATGCATAGACCTCGCCTTCCGGCAAGGTCTCACTTACAACCACGAAGGTTGCCCGGCGACCGGATGCATATTTAACGCATCGTAATGACGATCCACCGGCGAAGAAGTTACTCCCCTTTGCAGGTAACAAAATATGTCAGACCATCGGTTTCGTCAATGGCCTGCGCCGTTTCATTACACAGCTTTACGCGATCGCTTCCGCGCCGACGCCGTCTGCCGGGAACACCACGCCGGTCTGGCGGCGGATCTCGGTTTGCAGCTTCGCCGTGGTGCGGCTTACCGCAAGGCCTGGGTGATTCACTTCGTTGTCTTCCACCAGACGGGCGAAGACCTCTGCCTCATAGAGCATAGTGTTAATATGCTGAGGCTGCGTCAGTTCCTGCGCTTTGCCGCCGCGCGGCACGAAGCTCACCTTCTGGCATTCGGAGATCTTCTCGATGACCAGCGACCCGGCTTCGCCCTGAATTTCGCTCGGCAACACGGAATCGCTCACCTTGGAGTGCTGCAGCGTGACGCTGAAATCACCGTAATCCAGCACCACCAAACCGTGTGCATCCACGCCGCTCTCCAGCAGGCTGGCGGTGGCCGTAACGCCGTGCGGCTCGCCCCACAGCGCTACGGCAGAGGCCAGGCAGTAAAAACCGATATCCATAATCGAGCCGTTTGAGAAGGCCGGGTTAAAGGTATTCGGATTCTCGCCGTCCAGATAGCGCTGATAGCGCGACGAATACTGGCAGTAGTTGATAAAGGCTTTGCGCACTTTGCCAATTTTCGGCAGGGACTGCTGCAGCAGAAGGAAATTCGGCAGGCTGGCGGTTTTGAACGCTTCGAACAGCACCACCTGGTTTTCGCGGGCAAGCGCAATGGCCGCTTCCACTTCCTCAATATTCGAGGCCAGCGGCTTCTCGCAAATCACGTGCTTTTTGTGGCCGAGAAACAGCGCCGTTTGCGGGAAGTGCAGGGAGTTCGGGCTGGCGATATAAACCGCGTCAATGGCGTCGCTTTGCGCCATTTCATCCAGGGAGGTGAAGAGATGCTCGACGAGGTAGTCGTTAGCAAAGCTCTGCGCCTGCTCAAGGCTGCGGGAATAGACTGCGGTGAGTTTAAGTTTGCCGGTTTCGTGGGCGGCGTCGACGAACTGGCGCGTGATCCAGTTCGTTCCAATGACTGCGAAACGTATCATAAACGTTTACGTACTCCGTAGCGGGGAACCTTTAGCCACTGTAGCACGGGATTATTGCAAAACCAGTGCGCTATTCCGCATTACCATTTAACGATAAATGCGTAAGCCACAGGCGGGTATCAAACTCCAGCTGGTGATACTGCGGCTCCATGTGGCAGCACAGGGAATAGAACGCTTTGTCGTGCTCTTTCTCTTTCAGGTGCGCCAGCTCATGCACCACGATCATCCGCAGAAAGGCTTCCGGCGCGTTACGAAACACCGTCGCCACGCGGATCTCCGCCTTAGCCTTCAGCTTGCCGCCCTGCACGCGGGAGATGGCGGTGTGCAGGCCGAGCGCGTTTTTCAGCACGTGGATCTTGTTGTCGTACATCACCTTGTTGATCGGCGGCGCGCTCTTCAGATATCGGCTTTTCAGATCCTGCGTATACTGCCAGAGGGCCTTATCGGTCGCGAAATCGTGCGTGCCGGGATAGCGTTTTTCCAGCACCGCGCCGAGCTTCTGCTCGGCAATCAGGCTGCGAACCTGAGTCAGTAAATGCTCCGGGTAGCCCTGGAGATAAGTAAGTTGGTTCATCAAAAGCCCAAATTAATGCGAAAACGGGTATACTCACGCACCCTTTTCAGGGATACGCCAAATTTTACCATTCAGGAGGGCCGATGAGCCACTTAGACAACGGTTTCCGTTCACTCAACCTTAAACGTTTCCCGGAAACGGACGACGTAAACCCGCTTCAGGCGTGGGAAGCGGCGGATGAATATCTGCTGCAGCAGTTGGATGAGACTGAAATCCGCGGCCCGGTTCTGATCCTGAATGACGCGTTTGGTGCCCTGGGCTGCGCCCTGGCAGAGCACACGCCTTACAGCATTGGCGATTCCTACTTAAGCGAACTGGCGACGCGTGAAAACCTGCGCCATAACGACATCGACGAGTCCAGCGTGAAGTTCCTCGACAGCACCGCGGACTACCCGCAGGCGCCGGGCGTGGTGCTGATCAAAGTGCCCAAAACCATGGCGCTGCTGGAGCAGCAGCTGCGCGCGCTGCGTAAAGTCGTCACGCCGGAAACCCGCATCATTGCGGGTGCCAAAGCGCGCGATATTCACACCTCAACGCTGGAGCTGTTCGAGAAAGTGCTCGGCCCGACCACTACCACGCTTGCCTGGAAAAAAGCGCGCCTGATCAACTGCACCTTCAGCGCACCGGAGCTGGCCGACGCGCCGGAGACGCTGAGCTGGAAACTGGAAGGCACCGACTGGACCATCCATAACCATGCGAACGTTTTCTCCCGCACCGGGCTGGATATTGGGGCGCGTTTCTTTATGGAGCATCTGCCGGAAAACCTGGAAGGGGAGATTGTCGATCTGGGCTGCGGCAACGGCGTGATTGGCCTGACGCTGCTGGCGAAGAATCCGGAAGCCAGCGTGGTGTTCAGCGACGAGTCGCCGATGGCGGTGGCCTCCAGCCGTCTGAACGTAGAAACCAACATGCCGGAAGCGGTGGATCGCTGCGAATTTATGATCAACAACGCGCTCTCCGGCGTTGAGCCTTTCCGCTTCAACGCCGTGTTCTGCAACCCGCCGTTCCACCAGAAGCACGCCCTGACGGATAACGTCGCGTGGGAGATGTTCCACCACGCTCGCCGCTGCCTGAAAATCAACGGCGAGCTGTATATCGTGGCGAACCGCCACCTGGACTACTTCCACAAGCTGAAGAAGATTTTCGGCAACTGCGTCACCATTGCGACCAATAACAAGTTTGTGGTGCTGAAAGCGGTGAAGCTGGGTCGCCGTCGCTAAATAACCAGTGCAAGCTGGGTGCCCTGCGCAATCGCCCGCCGCGCATCCAGCTCCATCGCCACGTCGCACCCGCCGATCAAATGCACCGTTTTACCCGCTTCGCGCAGCGGATCGGCCAGATCGCGCTTTGGCTCCTGTCCGGCGCACAAAATCACATGATCCACGCGCAGCAGCTGCGGTTCACCACCGATCAGCACATGCAGCCCGTCGTCGTCGATCTTCTGGTAGCTCACCCCCGGGATCATCTTCACTCCGCGCGAGAGCAGGGTGGCGCGGTGGATCCAGCCCGTGGTTTTGCCCAGCCCTTCACCCGGCTTGCTGGCCTTACGCTGGAGCATCACGATCTGGCGCGGGCTTTTCGGCAGCTGCGGCCCTTCCGGCCGTAATCCGCCGGACTGGCTCAGGCTGGTATCAATGCCCCATTCTACGCAAAACTCGGCGATGTTCTGGCTGGTGGCCTCGCCCGGCTGGCTTAAATACATCGCGGTATCAAAGCCGATCCCGCCGCAGCCGATAATCGCCACCTTCTCGCCAACGGGCGCTTTGTCACGCAATACGTCCAGATAGCTCAACACCTTCGGATGATCGATACCCTCGATTGCAGGCGTGCGCGGTGCGATCCCGCTCGCGAGGATCACCTCGTCGAAACCGATCAGATCCGCCGCGCTGACAAGTTGGTTAAGCCGCAGATCAACACCCGTCAGATCGATCATCCGGCGGTAGTAGCGCAGGGTTTCATAGAACTCCTCTTTGCCGGGGATCTGTTTGGCGATATTAAACTGCCCGCCAATTTCACCGGCGGCATCAAACAGCGTCACGCTGTGCCCGCGTGAGGCGGCATTCACCGCAAACGCCAGCCCAGCGGGGCCGGCTCCCACGACGGCCAGGCGTTTTTGAGTGACCGCGGGGACGACCGGCATTTTCGTTTCATGGCAGGCGCGGGGGTTCACCAGGCATGAGGTGACTTTGCCGGCGAAGATCTGATCCAGACAGGCCTGGTTACAGCCGATGCAGGTGTTGATCTCATCCGCACGGCCGCTTTGCGCTTTGGAGAGCAGTTCGGAGTCCGCGAGGAACGGACGCGCCATCGATACCATATCGGCGTCGCCGCGTGAGATCACATCGTCCGCCACCTGCGGGTCGTTAATGCGATTCGTCGTTACCAGCGGAACGGAGACTTTGCCCTTCAGCTTGCGCGTTACCCAGCTGAACGCCGCGCGCGGCACCGGCGTGGCGATGGTCGGGATGCGCGCTTCGTGCCAGCCAATCCCGGTGTTGATGATGGTGGCACCTGCGGCTTCAATCGCCTGCGCCAGCTGCACGGTTTCGTCGAACGTGCCGCCGCCCTCCACCAGGTCGAGCATCGACAGGCGGAAGATAATAATAAAGTCCGCGCCCGCACGTTCGCGCACCGCGCGCACCACCTCCACGGCAAAGCGCATCCGGCGGGCATAGTCACCGCCCCATTCATCGTCGCGCTGGTTGGTGCGTGCGGCGAGGAATTCGTTAATCAGATAGCCTTCAGAGCCCATCACCTCCACACCGTCGTAGCCCGCCTCACGCGCCAGCGCGGCGCAGCGGGCAAAATCGTCGATCAGCGCCAGGATCTCGTCGTGGCTGAGGGCGTGAGGGGTAAAGCGGTTAATCGGCGCCTGAATAGCCGATGGCGCAACCAGCTTTGGCTGATAGCTGTAGCGCCCGGTATGCAGAATTTGCAGGGCGATTTTGCCGCCTTCGTTATGCACCGCGTCCGTGACAATGCGGTGATGCGGCAGCTGTGTCGCATCATTCAGGACTGCGCCGCCCTCCATCGTCACGCCTGAAGGGGCAGGGGCTACGCCGCCGGTGACAATCAGCGCCACCCCGTGGCGGGCGCGTTCGGCATAGAAGGCTGCCAGGCGCTCGGCTCCGTCCGGGCGCTCTTCCAGCCCGGTGTGCATCGAGCCCATCAACACGCGGTTTTTAAGGGTGGTAAACCCCAGATCGAGGGGAGCGAATAGCGACGGGTAGCGGCTCATAGTCTCTTCCAGTGTAAAATTATTGTTATGTGGTCGGATGAGTTACTAATTTAGCCAGCGGCAGCAGAAAGGTAAAAGCGGGATCGAATGATTGTGATAGATCTCAAAGAACTTCCCCGGTGGCGCTACGCTTACCGGGGCTACAAAACCCCAGGACGGATAAGCGCAGCGCCATCCGGCGTTATTTACGGCGTCGCTGCCCGCGCTAACCCCGGCGCCTGCCACATCGACGTGGTCAGCCCGCTGTCCACCAGCCCGAGCTGATCCGCGTACACCGCCTGCCACTTCTCCATCATGCTGTCGTATAGCTCCCGGTGCTGCGGGTTTGGCGTAAACTCGCGGCTCCACTTCACCAGACGCTCGCCCGTCGAGGCCATATCCGCAAACATCCCCGCACCCGTTCCGGCGGCAATGGCGCAGCCGAGCGCCGTTGCCTCTTTGACTTCCGGCACGCGCACCGGCAGGCCGGTGACGTCGCTTAAAATCTGGCTCCACAGGGCGCCCTTTGCGCCGCCGCCCGCAAACACCAGGCTATCAAACGTCACGCCGGAGAAGCGCGAAATCTGCGTCAGGTTACAGGCCGAGACGATTGCCGCGTTCTCCTCCAGGGCGCGGAACAGCGTCGCTTTGTTGCACTTTTCCGGGTCGATAGAGAGGTTAATAAACGACGGCGCGGCGTGGTACCACTGCTTGAAATGCATCGCGTCGGAGAAGATTGGCATTACGCCGTGGGAGCCAGCGGGTACGCGGCCCGCCATCTCTTCCAGCAGGGAATAGGTGTCCATCCCCATCCGCTCGGCAATCAGCTTCTCTTCGGCACAAAAGGCGTCGCGGAACCAGCGCATGGTCAGCCCGGTAAAGAAGCTGATCGACTCCGCCTGCGCCATGCCGGGGATAACGTGCGGGTTCACGCGGATGTTCATCTCAGGGTCGGTGCGCACCTGCGGCAGGTTAACCACCTGCTGCCAGAAGGTGCCGCCCAGCACCGCCGTTTGTCCGGCGCGGACAACGCCCAGCCCCAGGCAGCCCAGCTGCACGTCGCCGCCGCCCATCACTACCGGCGTGCCCTCGCGTAAACCGCTCTGCTGTGCGGCTTCTTTCGTGATGGCCCCCAGCACGGTGCCGGTCTCTTTTACCGGCGAGAGAATATCGGCGCGCAGCCCGGCCATGTCGAGCAGCGCCGGACGCCAGTCGCGTGAAAAGAGATCCAGCATGCCGGTGGTGCCCGCGTTAGACGGATCGACCGCCAGCTCGCCGGAGAGCTTTGCCGCCAGCCAGTCGCTGATCATGGTGATGGTCGCGGCCTTGCGGTAGATGTCCGGACGGTGATGCGCCAGCCAGAGCAGGCGCGGCATGGCGCTAAGGGCAAGCGTCTGGCCGGAAACGTCATACACTTCGGATTCAAAACGGTAGTCGTGGATCTCTTTGAGTTCAGCCACCTCGCGGCTGGCGCGGGCGTCAACGTTGGCGCAGGCCCAGATGGCCTCGCCGCTGCGGTCGTACAGCACGATCCCTTCGCGCATCGAACAGCAGGCGACGGACTGAATATCCGCCGCGCTCAGGCGCGCACGCTCCAGCGCCTGCTGAATGCATCGGCAGGCCAGCTGCCAGTTGGTGTCGAGATCGAACTCCATCGACCCCGGCACGTTCTCCACGCTCAGGTGCTTCCACTCGGCCTGGCCGACGGCAATCTGGTTGCCCTGTAAATCGAAAATCACGGCGCGAACGCTGCCTGTCCCTGCATCTAACGCTAAAAGGTAACTCATGAGCTTGCCTCGCTGTTAGCGCAGGGCGACTCTTATTCGGCCAGAGCCAGCACCGCGCGGGCTGTCGTCTCTTCCGTCACCAGGCCATTAATACGGCGACCTTTCAGTGCGGCGTAAATCGCATCGGCTTTCTCTTCCCCTCCGGCCACGCCGACGATGGTGGGCAGTTGCGCCAGTTCATCGAGCGTGACGCCCAGCAGTTCTTTATGGATCTCCAGCTCCTCGACGCATTCCCCTTCGGCGTTAAGGAAATAACCGAGGATATCGCCTACCGCCCCTTTACGGGCGTACATCAGCTGTTCACCTTCGCTGATATAGCCGGAGCGCAGTATGGTCGCGTCACGGCGCTGGTTCACGGAACCAATGCCGACCACCGCCACGTCAGCGGCGGTCGCGGCGAGGATCACGTCCCGCACGCTGGTCTCACGTTTTAAGATCCCGGCGACTTCCGCAGATGAGACGCGAAGCGGGGCGGGGATCATGCTGACGCTACAGGCCGCATCCAGCTGGCCGATACCGGTCATATACGGCCCCACGCCGCCGGAAAGCGTCACCAGGCGGATCTGCTGCGAGCTGATAAAGCCGCTTAAGTGTTGCAGGCTGCTCATGGTGGTTTCACCGAACCCCACCGCCAGCAGCTGGCCAGGCTCCAGCACGCCCATCAGCGACTGCGCCGCGCCAATGCCCAGCCGCACGTTCATCGGCGGGGTATTTAGGGCAGGCATCACGCGCACCAGCTTCAGGCCAAAGCGCTGCTGTAGCTCGGTTTCCAGCGACAGGCAGCCCTCGTAGCGGGAGTTGATCTGCACGCGGATCACCCCGGACTGACGGCCTTTCTCCAGCAGGCGGGAGATCTTCAGGCGCGGCAGCCCGAGGCGTTCGCCGATATCATTCTGGGTCAGCCCGTCGTGGTAGTAGCACCAGGCGACGCGCGCCACCAGCTCCTCTTCCGCCAGTGCCAGCCCGGCAAACCGTCCTTCTTCCGCAGTGCGTTTATCGCTCATAATTGAACTCTTATAAAAATTTAGATCATATGTTCGTAATGGCGCGGCGTGAAAATGTGAGCCACGCGGCAAAACGGATCATTTAGATCGTTTCTGGTTAATCTGAATCTCAATCGATAAAACTGTGATCCCTGCACGGTTGTAAATATAGTTCACCGTCTACGCTTTTGAACATTATTAAATCTAAAAATCATTTGTTCAATAGCGGAGCGATGATGACACCACTTCTCAACGCGCGAAATATCAGCAAGCAGTTCTCAGGCGTGCCGGTCTTAAAAGGCATTGATTTCACGCTGCTTGCGGGGCAGGTGCACGCGCTGATGGGCGGTAACGGCGCGGGAAAATCGACGCTGATGAAGATCATCGCCGGGGTAGAAACGCCGGATAGCGGTGAACTTTCGGTTGCGGGCGAGTCTTTTGCACGGCTTACCCCGGCGCAGGCGCACCGGTTAGGCATTTATCTGGTGCCGCAGGAGCCTCTGCTTTTCCCCAACCTGACCGTGCGGGAAAACATCCTGTTCCGCCTGCCGCGCGAGCGCGATCGGGAAAAGCGGCTGGCGGAGAAACTCCAGCAGCTGCAATGTCAGCTTAATCTCGACGCAACGGCCAGCACCCTGGAAGTGGCGGACCAGCAGATGGTGGAGATCCTGCGCGGGCTGATGCGCAACGCCAGAATTCTGATCCTCGACGAGCCCACGGCCTCGCTGACGCCCGGCGAAACCGAACGGCTGTTTCGCCAGATCCGCGCCTTACAGGCGCTCGGCGTCGGGATTGTCTTTATCTCGCATAAGCTGCCGGAAATCCGCACGCTGTCGAGCCACGTTTCGGTGATGCGCGACGGCGCGGTGGTGCTCAGCGGCGAAACCGCCCAGTTTGACGACAGCGCCCTGATCGCCGCCATGACGCCGGTCAGCCGCGAGAAAGGCTTAAGCGATGCGCAAAAGCTGTGGCTGGCGCTGCCGGGAAACCGCCGCACCCAGCCGCAGGATTTTCCGGTGCTGCGCGTGGAAGATCTCACCGGAGAGGGCTTTATCGATCTCAGCCTGGAGATTTACGCCGGGGAGATCGTCGGCCTTGCCGGACTGGTCGGATCCGGGCGCACCGAGTTTGCCGAAACGCTCTACGGCCTGCGTCCCGTACGCGGCGGGCGGGTGTGGCTGGAGAGCCGGGAGATCACCTCCGATCCGGTGGGTTTACGTCTGGAAAAAGGGCTGGTTTATCTGCCGGAAGACAGGCAGGTGTCCGGCCTGTTTCTCGACGCGCCTGTCCGCTGGAACACGGTGGCGCTGAACGAGCCGTCGCTCTGGCAGCAGCGAAAGCGGGAGTCTGCGGTGGTGGAGCGCTATCACCGTGCGCTGGGGATCAAGCTCAATCATGCGGATCAAACCGTGCGCACGCTCTCCGGCGGCAACCAGCAGAAGGTGCTGCTGGCGCGCTGTCTGGAGGCCAATCCTTTATTGCTGATCGTCGATGAGCCGACGCGCGGCGTGGACGTGTCGGCGCGCGCCGATATCTACCAGCTCATTAAAAGCGTGGCGGCGCAGAATGTTGCGGTGCTGATGATCTCAAGCGATCTCGATGAATTTCCCGGCCTTGCGGACCGTGTGCTGGTGATGCATCAGGGCGTACTCAGCGGCGAGCTGCCGCGCCACGCCGTCAGTCTCGATCGGATGATGGCGCTGGCGTTTGGAGGACAATCATGAAGATCTTACTCAAAAACCGCGAGCTGAGCGCGTTTCTTGCCATTCTGGCGCTGTTCGCCGTGCTGGTGGCGCTGAATCCGTCCTACTTCAGCCTGCAAACGCTGGGGATGATCTTCGCCAGCGCGCAGATCCTGATCCTGCTGGCCATCGGTGCGGCGCTGGTGATGCTGACCCGCAATATCGACGTCTCCGTGGGTTCTACCGTCGGGCTGTCCGCCATTGCCGTCGGCGTGGCGCTCAACGGTGGCTACAGCCTGCCGGTATCGATACTTTTTGCGCTGTCGATTGGCGCGCTGGCGGGGGCGTTCAACGGTTTTCTGGTGGTGGGGCTGCGCATTCCGGCGATTGTCGCCACCCTCGGCACGCTGGGGCTGTACCGCGGCGCGATGCTGCTCTGGACGGGCGGAAAGTGGATTGAGGGTCTGCCGCCGGGGCTGAAATCTCTCTCCGAGCCTGCCGCCATCGGCATTTCACCGCTCGGCGTGGGAGTGTTGATTCTCGTGGTCGTTGGCGCGTGGGGGCTATCGCGCACCGCGTTCGGGCGTGATTTTTACGCGGTGGGGGATAACCTCGCCGCCGCGCGCCAGCTGGGCGTGGCGGTGAACCGCACGCGCATGATCGCCTTCACCCTCAACGGCATGCTGGCAGCCTGCGCCGGGATTGTTTTTGCCGCGCAGATCGGCTTTGTGCCCAACCAGACCGGCAGCGGGCTGGAGATGAAGGCCATTGCCGCCTGCGTGCTCGGCGGCATTTCGCTGCTGGGCGGCACCGGCACGCTGGTCGGTGCGTTCCTCGGCGCGTTTTTCCTGACTCAAATCGACACCGTGCTGGTGCTGTTCAGGCTACCGGCGTGGTGGAACGACTTCATCGCCGGGCTGGTGCTGCTGGGCGTGCTGGTGCTCGACGGGCGGCTGCGCCAGGCGCTGTCACGCCATCAGCGGGCGCTGAAGTACGGCCGGTTCCAGCCTGGCAACAGAGGGGGAAAGCACGTCACCCCCTTTCCCAAACGCAACAAAGAGGTGGCGTAAATGAGGCTCAACTGGGAAAGCGCGCTGCTGATATTGCTGGTGCTGGAGATCCTGCTCTTCGGCGCCATTAACCCGCGCATGCTCGACGTTAACATGCTGCTGTTCAGCACCAGCGATTTCATCTGCATCGGCATCGTGGCGCTGCCGCTGACGCTGGTGATTATCAGCGGCGGGATCGACATTTCGCTGGGCTCCACCATCGGCCTGTGCGCCATCGCGCTGGGGGTGATGATGCAGGCGGGGTGGCCCATGACGATCGCCGTTCCGCTGACGCTGCTGCTTGGCCTGCTGTGTGGGCTGGTGAATGCGGCGCTGATCCACTACACCGGCATTAGCCCTTTAGTTATTACCCTCGGCACGCTCTACCTCTACGGCGGCGGCGCGCTGCTGCTCTCCGGCATGGCGGGGGCGACGGGCTACGAGGGCATCGGCGGCTTCCCGGACGGTTTTACCGCGTTCGCTAACCTCACGGTGCTGGGGCTGCCGATCCCGCTGGTGCTGTTCGCGGTGATTACCGCCTTCTTCTGGCTGATTACCCATCGCGGGCGCTTTGGCCGCCATCTGTTTTTAATCGGCCAGAATCCGCGCGCGGCGCGCTATGCGGCGCTGTCGGTGAACGGCATGCCCTACGCGCTGTACGGTCTGGTCGGCGTGGCGTCGGCGGTGGCCGCGCTGGTGATGGTCTCCTATTTCGGCTCTGCGCGTTCGGATCTGGGGCGCGATTTGCTGATGCCCGCACTCACCGCCGCCGTACTCGGCGGGGCAAATATTTACGGCGGTTCAGGGTCGGTGCTGGGTACGGCGCTGGCGGCGCTGCTGGTGGGTTATCTCCAGCAGGGATTACAGATGGTCGGCATCCCCAACCAGGTGTCGAGCGCGCTGTCGGGGGCGCTGCTGGTTGTGGTGGTGATGGGACGTTCGCTAAGTCTGCACCGCGAATGGGTGCGATCTCTCTTCAGAAAACTATCCGGAGCGTAAGATGAAAACAAAACTGCTCGTCCTGGCAATGGCCCTCAGCTTCGCTTCGGCGCAAGCGGCGGACCGCATTGCCTTTATCCCCAAGCTGGTGGGCGTCGGCTTCTTCACCAGCGGCGGCAACGGCGCGAAAGAGGCGGGGAAAGATCTTGGCGTGGACGTGACCTACGACGGCCCGACAGAGCCGAGCGTTTCCGGCCAGGTGCAGCTCATCAACAACTTCGTCAACCAGGGCTATAACGCCATTATCGTCTCCGCCGTGTCGCCGGACGGCCTCTGCCCGGCGCTGAAGCGCGCGATGCAGCGCGGCGTGAAGGTGCTGACCTGGGATTCCGACACCAAACCGGAGTGCCGCAGCATTTATATCAACCAGGGGACGCCGGAACAGCTCGGCGGCCTGCTGGTGGAGATGGCGGGCAAGCAGGTCACCAAGCCGAATGCCAAAGTGGCGTTCTTCTATTCCAGCCCCACCGTCACCGACCAGAACCAGTGGGTGAAAGAGGCGAAGGCCAAAATCGAGAAAGATCACCCCCAGTGGCAGGTCGTGACCACCCAGTTTGGCTATAACGACGCCACCAAATCTCTGCAAACCGCCGAGGGGATCTTAAAAGCGTATCCGGATCTGGACGCGATCATCGCGCCGGACGCCAACGCCCTGCCGGCGGCGGCGCAGGCGGCGGAAAACCTGAAGCGGGAAGGGGTGGCGATTGTCGGCTTCAGCACGCCGAACGTCATGCGTCCATACGTTGAGCGCGGGACGGTGAAAGCCTTCGGCCTGTGGGATGTCGTACAACAGGGCAAAATTGCGGTCAATGTCGCCGATCGTCTGCTGAAAAAGGGCGATCTTAACCCTGGCGACAGCGTGGACGTAAAAGGTATCGGCGCCCTGAAGGTGGAGCCGAACAGCGTGCAGGGCTATCAGTATGAGGCGAAGGGCAACGGCATCGTGCTGCTGCCGGAGCGGGTGGTATTCACCAAAGAAAACATCAGCAAATACGATTTCTGACGGGGGAGCAAATGGCTGATTTAGACGACATCAAAGACGGCAAGGATTTTGGCATCGGCACGCCGCAGCAGAATGTGCCGTTCACGCTGAAGGGCTGCGGCTCGCTGGACTGGGGCATGCAGTCCCGCCTGGCGCGCATCTTTAACCCGCAGAGCAACCGCACGGTGATGCTGGCCTTTGACCACGGCTACTTTCAGGGGCCGACCACCGGCCTTGAGCGTATCGATCTCTCCATTGCGCCGCTGTTCGGTGAAACAGACGTGCTGATGTGTACCCGCGGCATTCTGCGAAGCCAGGTGCCCGCCGCGACAAACATACCGGTGGTGCTGCGCGCCTCCGGCGGTAACTCCATTCTGGGCGAGCTGTCGAACGAGTGCGTGGCGGTGGCGATGGAAGATGCCCTGCGCCTGAACGTCTGCGCGGTGGCGGCGCAGGTGTACATCGGAAGCGAGTTTGAGCATCAATCTATCAACAACATCATCAAGCTTGTCGATGCAGGGGCGCGCTACGGCATGCCAACGCTCGCGGTAACGGGCGTCGGCAAGGAGATGGCGCGTGACGCGCGCTACTTCTCGCTCGCCAGCCGCATCGCCGCCGAAATGGGGGCGCAGTTTGTCAAAACCTACTACGTGGACGAGGGCTTTGAAAAAGTGACCGCCAGCTGCCCGGTGCCGATCGTCATCGCCGGGGGTAAAAAGCTGCCGGAGCTTGAGGCGCTGGAGATGTGCTGGCGGGCGATTGATCAGGGGGCGTCCGGCGTGGACATGGGGCGCAATATCTTCCAGTCCAGCGCGCCGCTCGCCATGCTGAAAGCGGTGAAAAAAGTGGTTCACGAGAACGTGAGCGCCCGGGAGGCGTTCCAGTTCTGGCAGGACGAGAAACAGGGAGAAGCAAAATGAACGTGACGCTGGTTGAGATTAACATCAAGCCCGAGCGAGTGGACGAGTTCCTGGAGGTGTTTCGCGCCAACCACGAGGGAGCAATCAAGGAGCCGGGAAACCTGCGCTTTGACGTGTTGCAGGACCCGAGGGTGAAAACCCGGTTCTTTATCTACGAGGCCTACAAAGACGAAGAGGCGGTGCTGGCGCATAAGCAAACCCCGCACTATCTGGCGTGCGTGGATAAGCTTGAGGAGCTGATGTCGGAGCCGCGCAAAAAACGCAGTTTTGTGGGGCTGTTGCCGGAGTAATTCGATGCCCGATGACGCACTCATGCGCGTCATCGGGCATCCAGGCTTATCCTTTGGCTTTCTGGATCGCCATGATTAATGCATCGGAAGAGACGTTTCCTGACATCACGCTAATGCGCTGAATGACCGGATCTTTTTCCTGAGGTAAAACCACAAATGCCGGCGCGTTGGCAAAACCGATCTGCTTCACGAGCTTCACATTGTCCTGTAACACTTTGTTTGCCGACCCGGCCGAAGGCAATTTTTTAAAGATAAAACGGATATCCGGGTTGGCATGGATAAGCGTTTCTGTGACGTTGCAATTCACGCATTGCTCATCCACAAAAGACACCACGGCGACTTTTGCGTTGGCGGGCCCGACAATAGGATCGCCGCCAGCAAGCAGCTGCTCGCGATGGAGGATGACATTTTGCACCATGGCCTGTTGCTGCGCTATCTCCTGACGCTGGCGAAGGCTTTCCCCTGCCGCAACTAAAAATTCAGGATGTTCAGCGAGATAGGTAGAGACAATTTCACCCATTTTTTCAGGATGGGCGGCGAAATACGCTTCGGCGGCTTTTCCTGTTTGTTCAATCTGCTGTGGCGTTGCTTGCTCTGCCTGCGCTGCGGCTGAGAAAGTCAGGGTCGCGGCCAGCAGAAGCGAAAGGCGACGAAGGGAGGTTGAAACTTCCATTGATGTTATTCCGTAAAAGAGAGAGACGGGACTAGGACGCCAGTGCCTGTGTACGAACAGGCATAATGCGTCCATAGTCATTAATCGCTTGCCAGCGCACCTGGCATACCCCTGGGTCTGGACAACCCTCGAGCGCTCGCTCGCTAAAAGGGGCGACAAGGCCGCCATCAGCGATGCGCTTACCGCCGAGGCTGAGCTGATAAAGCGTGATGTAGTAAGGCGTCGGATTATTCACAACGACGTTATTTTTGTTTCGTGACCAGCGTAAGGCCTGATAAGCATCATCAGGATTGCCGGTGAGCCCGGTGGGCCGATAAAAAAGTTTAAAGCGTGAACGTACCGCCGTTTGCACACCCGTGGTGTGCGGGTTAGCGGAAGGGATCGCCGCAACGTTTAACGTGAACAGCGTTTCCCGGTTCTCGGGTAACTTTCCTCCCGTAAATATCAGCCGAATCGTGTTTTCGCGTTGCGGACGCAATGAGAACAGCTGCGGCGTGGCCACAAATGCGGATTGAACCCCGTGTGGGGCATCCGCCCCAGTCCACAGGCCACCCGGCTCGACTTTGGTGTAGATCAGATACGATTCGTCAGAAGGGTTACGCACGGAAAAGCTGATCGATTTCTCACGTTCCGGATAGACAAACCGCGTTCCGCCGATCACCACGCCAGCTTGCGCCTGAAGCATGATGGTGGAGAGAAAAAAGAGAAGCAGGATCTTCGCCGGATAAACACACTTACGCATAATTGAGAATAAAGGTTGTCGTCGCATTTGCCGTTCCCGTGGTGACCTTGTTTGCGGTGGCAACATAGCGGGCGTAAAACTGGAGAGTCGCGTCGCTTTGATTAGGAATAATCATCGTCTTCTGGCTTTTACTTCCCATAGAGATGAGCGACTTGTCCTGGTTGTAAATACCTACGCCGATACCGGTTGCATAGCCTTCACCGCCGATGAGCGTCAGTAAATCCGGGTTTGCTGTATCAGGTGTGCCGTCAAAGGTAATACTGACTGAGCCTTCTGTTCCGGCACAGTTTTCCACATTAATAGCAAACGGATGATAATCAGCGCCCATACCTGACTGGGTGAAATATTTACTTTGCACGCTGTCCATTGTGACGGTCAGGTTCTGAGAATCAGGCGCGATACTGCACGTCTTTTTATGGATCACGCCAGTGATATAAATTGTACCGTCGTGCGCCAGTGTACGCGCTGAAAAAAATGGCACCAGAAAAAGCGCGGTGAATATTATTGTGAAAAACTTTTTCATTTCCGCATCCTACTGATAGAGCAGATCAAAATACATGATGGCCGTAGCATTCCCTGTCGTAACCTCGGGCAGGGTCGATTTGTACCGTAAATTAAATGTCAGGCTA
Organism: Enterobacter cloacae complex sp. P17RS; assembly: GCF_014895885.1. Taxonomy (NCBI): domain Bacteria; kingdom Pseudomonadati; phylum Pseudomonadota; class Gammaproteobacteria; order Enterobacterales; family Enterobacteriaceae; genus Enterobacter; species Enterobacter cloacae complex sp. P17RS. The sequence goes on along the minus strand of NZ_JADBQK010000016.1, from coordinate 42,453 downwards.
TTATCTCCCTGCTTTAAGGGATAAATTTCGGATTCCGTATTATTTATTTTAATCGGATTCATTCCGGCATTGAGAAGCTCTACGCCAATGCCCGTCGCCATTTCGCCAGCCGTTCCTTTACCCGTGTCGCTGAGCGCCAGCAGGTCCGAGTTATTGGTATCCGGCATACCGCTGAACCAGATTTTTGTCCCCTGAATGGCGCGTGAACAATTTTTAAGATCGATCGTGAACGCTTTTTCCGGCGTCGTTGTTCCGGTTGCGGGAAATTCAGATATATCGAATGCGCCTAAATCAACCGTTTGTTCTTTACTGTTCACATCAACTTCACACGATTCGCCGATAATAGTGCCGTATATCTGGAGGTTAACTGTAAAACCCTCATCGGCGTACGTTGTTGCTATGCCAGAGAACAGTGTCGCCAGGGCGACAAAATACAAGACTCTCATTTTTCACCCTTACGCAAAATCGATACGTAAACAGGCCAACGCAGTAAACAGACCTTCTGCCGGGGCCTTCCCTGTCGTGCTGATGGGGTAGGTTTTTAACGTGACATCAGCATGGCCTGAACTATCAGTAATAAAATCAGCGGTGCTGGAGGCGTCGTTAGGTATCATGACGGTGCCATTTTCGTTGGTTACCACCACGCCGACATCTTTATTATCCGTAGAGATCGCCTGGCCGACGTTGCTGTCTGCGTTGGCGACCAGTCGAAGCGTAAGATGCGCAGGCGAAATCACGTCCGCATTACACTCGATGGGAACATTAAAGGTTTTTACCGGCGCATTAGAAGGTTTCTCACCCGCTTTCGTGAATGAAGAACTGTTGAGTTTTCCCAGGTCAACCGTAATGATTTGCCCCGCATTAATGATGCAGTTTTGCGGCACCGTGACCGCGCCGCTGTATGTTATTTGATAAACAATATCATTCAACGGGTCGGTATTTTCGGTGGTGATATAAACATTAAACATCACTTTACTGGGGATAATGACCGTGCCGATAAAAGGTTTGATAATTTTTAACCGGAATACCAGGTTGGAGTCATATACCGGGAAAGGTATGTTCATATCCTCTTTATCCACCCTGTAATCTTTACCCATATGGATATAGTCTCCAGGCGGAAAATATTCACCAATTTCGGAATCGGTTATCCGCATCGCCCCTGCAATATAGATCGGGTCAAGATTCATATACTGCCACTGGTCTTCCGTGAAAATCACCGGGTAGGTATTCCTGTATGAGCGATAGGTACGAGAATCGCCATCCGGATGATAGTCACATATGGCGTTTACGCCCACATCCTGTGATTTAACCAGTTCAACTGCCTGCCCCAGCTGGTTTTGTTCTTTTGTCAGCGTGGCCGTCAGATCGTAATTCACATTCGTAATGCTGTGATCAAAGTTATGACAGACCGCTGCCAGACTTTGCGTAGAAGCCGTAAGGCTGAGTAATAAAAAAATAATGCGTACTTTCACTTATCGGCACTCCGCTTTTAAACGCACGAGGGACTGCTTTGTTTCACTTAGCTTGTAAACGGCAACACATTTTTTATCATCTGTGTCGCCCCATTGCGCTGTCAGACTCCCTGTTTCGCCCAGCCCAGACAGATACGCTTCGCCGTTATCGCCTACGATGGTGTCCCCACCTTCATCGCTGCGCGTAACAACCGCGCCAAAGGGCACAGGGCGCCCGTTATGCATGAGTGCAATCATCGCGCGCGTTCCGGAGCGCGCCTTAAAGGTGGCGCGAACCAGGGCGCCCTGGGTTGGAACAACGTGGGTTACAGCCTCGTCAATGTCCAGATCGTCGCTGAGCGAGTTGGTGTTCAGCGCCATGCGGTTACGGTGGTATGCGCTGGCATACGGCACAATCGCATAACCACGCCAGTCGGTGTGGATCCCTGGACCGTCTTCGACCTTCACGTTGCTTGCGCCCGGCGCGGCGATCAGGACATTGGTATCCCCCAACGGCTGGCTTAAGGTGATGCCGTTGCGATGCGCGACGATACCGCCGCTGAGGCCGTAGTTGATCTGTTGATAATCACCATTGTTACTGTAGTTGTACCCCAGGCTCGCATTACCGTAGGCACTATCATATTCCGTGCTGATGCTTCCACTGGCACCGGTATGTTGGTTCTGATATCCCTGCTGAACGCTGTAGCTGAGGTTATTGTCTTCAAGCAGCGTTCCGTTGATGCCGGCAGTATTATTGACCCTGCCGTCGTTATCGGTGCTCATGCCGTATGTGGCGTAAATGCTGTTTAAACGTTTGGTCACATCTCCACCTGGATGAAGCCACAGATTGAGCGGGAAGGAGAGCGTTAAAGAATAAATACGATCGCTTTCACTCATGCCAGGGGATTTATTGTAGTTGTAGGTCAGGTTATAGGTTACGCCCGCAACCGTTCCGCTATAACCCAGCTGAATAAGCGTATTTTTTTCGTCGGTATGCCAGTACGTTTGCTGGCTGCCGTTGAGGAAAATCGACCCGGCAGTGCCCAGCTGTTGTGAAATATTGGCCTGCAGCTTGCCGCGTTTGGTGTAGTACAGATTGTAATAATCGGTCCACACGGGCTGATTGTCGTCGGTGTGGTCGTTGGGATCGTCCTGGCCGACATAACCTTTCATTTGCTTATAGGTGGTTTCATCCAGGGTATAAAAACCGGATGTGGAATAGCGATAGCCTAACAGCTGGAAATTGGTGCCCATGCCGTTCAACGATTTTGCATATAAGAAACGTATTGACTGCCCGTTATGTGAGCTACCGTCGCTCAGTTCGCTTTGTGCGGAGGTGAGATCGGCCGATACGGCGCCAAAATTCCCCAGGTTCACCCCGGTACCCAACGCAAAGGCAGAGTATTTTTCCGTCAGCTGCGTACCACCGTAGACGGTAAATCCTTTTGGTAACCCCCAGATAAGCGTTCCCTGGACAAAGTTTGTGTCCTCCTGCTGATCGCTGTTACTGCGATAGCGGGCCGCGGTGGCGGCATATTTTACGGTACCTTCACGCTGCAAAACCGGAACCGCGGAATAGGGCACAGAGTAGCTGCTGATCGTTCCGTCAGATTCTTTGACCTCTACATTCAGGTCACCGCTGGAGGAGGTGGGGTACAGATCGTTAATGGCAAACGCCCCGGGCGGCACATAGCTTTGATAAATGGTGTAACCGTTTTGTTTGATGGTGACCTGGGCGTTGGATTTAGCGATCCCATGAATGGTTGGCGCAAAACCTTTCATACTATCAGGCAGCATGTTGTCATCAGAATTGATCTGTACCCCGCGGAATGGCAGGCTGTCGAAGACATCCGAAGTGGTATAGTTCTCGCCGATTGTTAGCTTGCTTTTTAGCGGGATAACGGCACGTTCAACATAGGTTTTAATGTGTTCCCAGTTGGTGTAGGTCTCTGAGCCGCTGCTGTTGTAGCTCCATGTAGAGAAATCCCGCAGCCGCCACGGCCCCAGGTTTAATCCACTGTTAAGTCCCAGAAAATAGTTGTCTGTCGTCGAACCGTAATCACCGCTATTGTGACTATGCGAACCCGAAAAGTCATAATTCAGCATCAGGGCGTTAATGCCTTCGTCCCATTGCTCAGGGGGAATGTACCCGCGCGCGTTATTACGCAGCGCCGCTTGCGGAATACTGATATTCAGGCGCTGGTGTTCAAAATCAAAAAATGTGGTGGCAGCGGGAATGGCTGCCGGCAAATCGACACAGTTGCCCGCTTTTTCGTCCTTAAGACCGGGTAAGACATCGACATTTACCCCCATCGCATCAAGTGACTTACGCGAGAGGCAGGGCGTCAGCCCCGTATCGTCATCCGTAGGTGTTGAATTTTTGCGCACGTTAAACGTCACGTCGCGCGTGGCTAAAAAATTGTCATTCAGCCATACGTCCACGCGATAGACCCCTGGCGCCTGACCAGAATTACTAAAACGTGATAAATCAGCAACCGCCGCAGGATCGCTTGAAAGAAAGGCAGGGTTGAAATAATAGCCCGCATCCGCATTAACGGATGCGAATGCGCCGAGCATGGCCAGCGTGAGAGGGGCCAAACGATGATTGACTATCCTTGTCTGATACTTGCGAAACTTCATTTTTCTCTGCCTGCTTCAACGCGCTATGTTCGGTATTTTTCCGGGAAAATTATGCTCCAGGGCATGTCTGAACAGGGGTGGTAGCACCGAAATCGTTAACGGTCTGGAACGTCACCTGGCTCCCGCTACCGGCTGGTAGATCAACGACCAGGCTGTTCATTGGCGGAACCATGTTATTGGTTAACTTTGCGTTTCCCGCTTTGAATTGCACCAGCGACACGTAATAAGGCGACGCGTTTTTGATGGTCAACTTGCCGTTACTGACCGTGCAGCGCAGCGCCTTTGGCGCGTCAATTGACGGGGTAGGCAATTTTTTTGGGCGAATAAAAAGCTTAATGACGCTCTGCGTCGCAATCTGCAATGTATTTCCCTGCAACTTACTTTTATCCACGGCCGGGATAGCTTTGCTGTTGAAATAAAAAACGCTTTCTCTGTCTTTCGGCAAATCTGGGCCAGCGTACATAATCCTGATGGTGTTTTCTTTTTTAGGATGCATAACAAAAAGTGGAGGCGTGACAATAAAGTCTGTGGACTTCGATTGATCGGCGTTCGCAACCCACGATTGCACCAGAAAAGCATTGCTTTGAGACGAGTTCGTAATAGGTAACGAAATCTGTTTATCACCCTGAGGGTAAATAATACGCGTTGCGCCCAGGCCTATCCCCCCAGCGTGAGCCGTAGTCAGCACCGTAGCTGCGAATAAAAAAGAATGCGTAATCAGCTTCGTTATCAAAGATACAGTATTAATTCGTTTCATTTATATATCACTTCATTGAATACATAATCAAATACATAGAATAAAACATGCCGTTTAAGCCTATGTATTTAATCTATATAAAACGGTCGGTTATATTAAAAATCCCTCCTTCGTACAGGCGTACGAAGGAGGGATGACAGCATCCTAATTCGATTAGGAATAAACCATCTGGAAGGTAGCGGTAGATGCTACGTTACCTGGTGTTGCTGCGCCTGTAGCGATGTAGTCAACGCTCAGTGGGATAATGTTTTCACCGTTGATCAGGCCGATTGCAGAAGAGGTGGTACCCAGATCCAGGTTTTTACCGTCCGGTCCAAACAGCTGCAGAGCCACGTTCTGTGCGGAACCTGCACCCGCGGTATTCGCCATAGCGCCCGGCTGAGTAGCATCCTGCTGCGCGTTGAAAATAACCGCTGCGTTCTGGCTGACAGTGGTGTCGCAATCTTCCAGTTTAATGTTGAAATCTTCTTTCTGATTCGCCAGCATTCCGCTTTGAGTCAGCTTCACGGTACGAACCTGGCTCAGGATAACGGTCTGGTCAACAGAATCGGCAGCAACTGAACAGGCAGCGTTAACAACCTGACCGACGAAATTAACGGTACCGCCGCTTACTGTGGTGGTGTCTGCCTGTGCGTTCATCATCACGCCGCTTGCCATAGATGCAGCAACAACCATTGCTAAAACATGCTTTTTCATACAAATCCTTTTAAATAAACAGTTTTCTGTCAAGTTGAAACAAAATTAAAGGTGACTTAATACAAGACTATTCAGATTAAAAATCATGAATATACAGAATCATACAGTACGCTGTGTTTTGCACATTCTCGTGATGTTCCGAAAGCGTATTTTATGAGGCGAGGCATATTATATCAATCTATTGCTGGTTGATTTTTGCTTAGAAATTCTTAAATGGGTTTTAATTAAAAATTTATTAGTTTTTAGAATGGGAGGGTATGTTTGATGCGCTATTTAGCCTGATTTAGTAAGGTGCAATCGCCGAGAGTGATATTTCTGCATTGTTATTGAACGCTATCCTTTTATTAAAATTAAATATTAATTTAAAACGGGAATTGTTCTTTAGGGCAATGTAAGAGTGATTTTCAATATGCCATGTTTAATTACAAATTGAAATGAAATTAGAGTGGATATAACTCCCTCCTCCATAAGAGGAGGGATTAAATCATACTTCTTCTACTCTTACCCGCAGCGCTGCCAGCGCCTTGCGCGCCGCCTTCAGCACCTGCTCACACTGCTCAATGGTCAGCGTCAGCGGTGGTTCCACGCGGATGGTTTTCGAGTTGTTGAGCGTGCCGGCTACCAGCACCCGCTGGCGGAACATCTCGCTCGCGAAGCTGTAGCCGATTTCATTGTCGACAAACTCGATTGCCATCAGCATCCCTTTGCCGCGCGCCTCCTGCACCAGCTCCGGGTACTCACGCCCCAGCTGGCGGAAACCATCCAGCAGCATGTCGCCTTTCTGCTCCGCCTGCGCAGGCAGGTTTTGCTCCAGCAGCACGTTGATGGTGGCCAGCGCCGCCGCACAGGCCAGCGGGTTTCCGCCAAAGGTGGTGGTGTGAAGGAACGGATTGTCGAACAGCACCGAGAACACCTCCTCGGTGGCAACCGTTGCACCAATCGGCATCACGCCGCCGCCGAGCGCCTTCGCAAGACACAGTATGTCCGGCTGAACGTTCTCGTGCTCGCAGGCAAACATCCTGCCGGTGCGCCCCATCCCGGTCTGCACTTCGTCGAGGATCAGCAGCGCGCCAAACTCATCGCACAGCTGACGCACGGCGGGCAGGTAGCCCTGTGGTGGCAAAATCACGCCGCCTTCACCCTGAATCGGCTCGAGGATCACCGCCGCCACGTCATCGCCGGTTTTACGGCATTCGCTCAGCACGGTGCGCATGGCGTTAATGTCGCCGAACGGCATGTGGCGGAAGCCCGGCAGCAGCGGCATAAACGGTTTGCGGAAGGTGGATTTGGCGGTCGCAGACAGTGCCCCCAGGGATTTCCCGTGGAACGCGCCGCTGGTGGCGATAAAGGTGAATTTCCCGCGTGGCGACTGGTACGCCTTGGCGAGCTTGATCGCCGCCTCGACCGACTCGGTGCCGCTGTTGCTGAAGAAGCTGTATTTCAGCTTGCCGGGCGTTAAGGCCGCCAGCGTTTTCGCGAGCATGGCGCGAAGCGGGTCGAGCAGTTCCTGACTATGGAGAGGTTGTTTCGCAAGTTGATTCTGTACGGCGGAAACCACTACTGGATTACGGTGCCCCACGTTAAAGATACCGAAACCACCCAGGCAATCTATAAACTCCTGTCCCTGGGTGTCGACAAGCGTGTTGAGACTTCCCGCTTGCCACTCTACGGCTCCGTAATCCCCGCCGGCGGTAACAGATTTGCGATACTCCAGAAAACCAGGATTCACATGCTCTTTAAAATAATCGATGACCTCTCGGTTAAGTTGTTTCATCTCCTCATGATCGAGCGTTCGCTTCTCAATGAGATTCAGTGCGTGCGCGGTACAGGCAAGAGCCGAGGCGCTGGAAGGTAACCTGTTCAAAATATGCTCCCGGGGATCGCGTATCACATGATACTGAGTTAAGTATTGCAGGGATTACGCCACTTCAGATGACTTAACGAAAATCGGGATAAACGCCAGGTTAAAATTATGTTGCGCAATATTTAATCATGCCGGAGCAATCGAAACGGGATTTAGGGGGACAGGGCAACCCGCATTCTCAGGTGCACAAAAAGGCAATTGCACTAAAGGAGTGCATGGCTTGCAGCTTAAGTGGGCGTTAACAGGTCATGCTTTATAGGTAATTTCTTTGCGAAAGTATTTGGAATCAATGAATTATAAAATCTCACAAAAAGTGCGGTTTAAGTGAAATCTGCGATCTCCATCAAGTTTAACAACTAAAGATAAATTGTTTACCGCCGAAAAAACAATAAACCACAAAATTAACATTCGAATAACCTGCAAGGAATGCCCGTCATGTCTTCTCCTTCCTGTGTCACCCAGAATAATTATCCTCTGGACGATGACACCACCTTAATGTCGACCACCGACGTCCACAGCTATATGACCCATGCAAACGACACCTTTGTGCAGGTGAGCGGCTATCAGCTTGATGAGCTGATGGGCCAGCCGCACAATCTGGTGCGCCATCCCGACATGCCAAAAGCTGCGTTTGCCGATATGTGGTACACCCTGCAGCAGGGTGAGCCGTGGAGCGGCATTGTCAAAAACCGGCGTAAAAATGGCGATCATTACTGGGTGCGTGCGAATGCGGTACCGATGGTGCGGAATGGGCAGGTGACGGGGTATATGTCGATCCGCACCAAAGCCACGGAGGAAGAGATCGCTGCCGTAGAGCCGCTCTACCGGGCGCTGAATAACGGGAGCTGTAAAAAACGCATCCAAAAAGGACTGGTGGTGCGTAAGGGCTGGTTGGGTAAACTTCCTTACATGCCGCTACGCTGGCGCGTACGCAGCGTGATGGCGGCGCTCTTTGCCGCGCTTGCCGCTACCCTGGTGACCACCTCCGCAGGCTGGGTGCCGCTCGCAGCGGCCGCCGTGATAACGCTGCTGGGAACGCTGCTGTTTGAGCAGCAAATTGTCCGCCCGATCGAAAACGTCGCGCATCAGGCGCTGAAGGTGGCGACCGGCGAGCGCAACAGCGTGCAGCATCTGAACCGCAGCGACGAGCTGGGGCTGACCCTGCGCGCGGTAGGACAGCTGGGGCTGATGTGCCGCTGGCTCATCAATGACGTCTCAAGCCAGGTGATGAGCGTCCGTGACGGCAGCGACAGGCTGGCGCAGGGGAACGAAGCGCTGAACGATCGTACGCGTCAGACCGTGGCGAACGTGCAGCAGACCGTCGCAACGATGAACCAGATGGCCGCTTCCGTTCAGAGCAACTCAGAAACCGCCGCCGAAGTGGACAAACTCTCCGTCGCCGCGAGCAGCGCGGCGACGAAAGGCGGCAACGCGATGCAGACCGTGGTGAAAACGATGGATGACATCGCCGATAGCACGCAGCGCATCGGCTCGATTACCTCCCTGATTAACGACATCGCTTTCCAGACCAATATCCTGGCGCTGAATGCGGCCGTTGAAGCGGCAAGAGCCGGCGAGCAGGGGAAAGGCTTTGCCGTGGTCGCGGGGGAAGTTCGCCACCTTGCCAGCCGCAGCGCGAATGCGGCTAACGATATCCGCAAGCTGATTGATGCCAGCGCCAGCAGGGTACAGTCCGGCTCGGAGCAGGTGCACGCCGCAGGCCGCACGATGGATGACATTGTCGAGCAGGTGAAAAACGTCACGCAGCTCATCGCGCAGATCAGCCACTCGACGTCCGAACAGGCGACCGGGTTGTCAGAGCTAACCCGCGCGGTGGCGGAACTGGACAGCATTACGCAAAAAAATGCCGACCTGGTCGAGGAGAGCGCGCACATCTCTGCCATGGTGAAACACCGCGCCGGGCGTCTTAAGGATGCGGTGACGGTGCTCCATTGAGCCAGTAATGTTCCGGAAAAGTCGTTTATACCGTAAGGAATAAACGGCTTTTTTATTTGTGGTTGTGACTATTAATGTTTTTTATTGTTAATGAGATATTAAATAACTAAAGAAAATGTCTCAGTTATTTATCCCTGCCTAAGTCAGTTTTTCCCGATGCTATTTTGCAAAACCCTGTTCTGGTGGTCTGGTAACGATCGATGGGGCGGAATTAATAGCCTCTACCTATCCATTGTGATGGTTATGAAATAAAAAAACGATCAAAGTCATAAAGTTAGCGGATTCGTTACCGATAACAGCGATCGTCTGAGAAATAATCACATCGATGGAGTAAATATGTTCTTACATGACGTAAAGATCGGCACGAAATTATTTCTGGCGTTTGGATTCTTTATTGTCCTGATGGTGATCAGCGCCAGTATGTCCTTACTGAGCCTGAACCGGGCTAACAACGGGATGCAATCCATCATTACCCATGATTATCCCACCACGGTAAAAGCGAACCAGTTAATCGACAACTTCCAGGAATTTATTAGCACTCAGCAGCTCATGCTGCTGGATGAACAGGGAACGTACACGGCACAGTCGCAGCAGCATCTTAAAGAGATCAGCGAGCATATCACGGTGATTTTGGGCGAGCTGAATACGGTGTTGCAGGACCCGAAATCGCAGCAGGTCCTTGCCGAGATCCGCGACGTTCGTCAGCAGTATCTGGACTCGCGCTATCGCATTTTGCAGGCGGTGCAGAATAATGACCGTGCGGGTGCTATCCAGGAGATGATGACCCATACCCTCACCGTGCAGCAGGCCTATAAAGCTAAAGTGCAGGAGCTGATTGCGATTCAGAACCATGAGATGCAGAGCGCGGGGGCGCAGGTGGAAGGAGACTTCAGGTCCAGCCGACTGCTGCTGATCCTGATCACCCTCTTTAGCGTCGCCGCTGGCAGCCTGATTGGCTGGTTTATCGTGCGCGCTATTACCCGCCCACTCGGCGAGGCGGTGAATTTTGCCAATGCCATTTCAGAGGGCGACCTGACGGGCAGCATCACGCCGCACGGCAAAGACGAAACGGGCCTATTGCTGCACGCGCTGATGGAGATGAAAAACCGCCTGCTGGATATTGTGCAGCAGGTGCAAACGGGCTCGGAGAATATCTCCAGCGCAGCCGCGCAGATTGTCGCTGGTAACCAGGATCTTGCCGCGCGCACCGAGGAGCAGGCAAGTTCCGTTGAGCAGACCGCCGCCTCGATGGAGCAGATCACCGCGACGGTGAAAAACACTGCCTCGCACACCGGGGAAGCGACTAATCTTTCGGCAGATGCCGCCACGGTGGTCAAAAACAACGGGGAGATGATGAAGCAGGTGACCAGCAAAATGCGCCTGATTAACGAGACGTCGAACCGGATGTCCGACATTATCGACCTGATCGACGCCATTGCGTTCCAGACCAACATTCTGGCGCTGAACGCGGCGGTGGAAGCGGCGCGTGCGGGCGAGCACGGCCGCGGCTTCGCGGTGGTTGCCGGTGAGGTTCGCCAGCTTGCCCAGAAGAGCGCGTCGTCTGCCAGTGAAATTCGCGAGCTGATCGAGAGCTCCACCAGCCAGACCCAGGACGGGATGAATCTGGTGGAAAAAGCGAGCGCGTTGATCAACGGCATGGTCGGCAACGTGGAGGAGATGGACACGATCCTGCGTGAGATCCGCCAGGCCAGCCACGAGCAGACGGAAGGGATCTCGCAGATCAACAGCGCGATTGGCCTGATTGATGCCACCACCCAGCAGAACTCTGCGCTGGTGGAGGAGTCCGTCGCGGCGGCGGCATCCCTTAACGAGCAGGCGATGCACCTGAAAGAGCTGGTACGCGTATTCCGAGTGAGCGAGCACGCGTCGGCTTAATCCAGCTGAGAGATCTCCAGCGCCGCGCGGTCGATTATGCCGATAATCTGCTTGAGCTGCGCGTCGCTGAGCTCTCCCTGATTTACCTTCAGGTCTAACACCGCTTTAAAGTTATCCAGCGCCCGCTTCATCTGCGGGTTTTTGCGCAGCTCAAAGCCGACGCTGCGCGCCTTAATACGCACCTGGATCTGTTCCAGCTGTTCCCGGTTTTCGTCCAGCCAGCGTTGTCCTTCAGCGGTAATCGCAATTTTCTTACGACCGCTCTCTTCTTCCGTAATGGTGATAAAGGTTTGATCCTGCAGATAATCCAGCGTCGGGTAGATCACGCCGGGGCTCGGCGTGTAGTTCCCCTGGGTCAGGTTCTCGATCTCTTTGATCAGCTCATAGCCGTGGCTGGCGCTGCGGGTTAGGATATCCAGAATCACCAGTCGCAGGTCGCCGTGGCCGAAAAAGCGCGGTCGGCGTCCGCCGCCGTCGTGTTCATGTCGCATGTTATGTCTCTTAATTTGATATATCTAAACTATATCTAAGATATATTCAGATGCAATCTAAAAAATCTTGCTTTTTTACTGATTAGTAATCATTATCATTTAAAAATCAATTCCGATATATCGTATTCACCAGAGAAGAGGCTAAAAATGGCATCTACCCGTTACCCACAGCGCGTGCGTAATGACCTGCGCTTTCGCGAGCTGACGGTGCGCCGCGTTGAACGCGTTAGCGCAGGCTTTCAGCGCATTGTTTTAGGCGGCGAGGCGCTGGAGGGCTTTAGCTCCCGCGGCTTCGACGACCACACAAAAGTCTTTTTCCCTGCACCTGGCACCACGTTTGTCCCGCCGAAGGTCACCGATGATGGTATCGACTGGGGCGACGGCGTACGTCCACAGGCGCGCGACTATACGCCGCTGTACGATGAGGCAAATCATGAGCTGGCGCTCGATTTCTTCATTCATGACGGCGGGATTGCCAGCGGCTGGGCAGTCGAGGCGAAGGTGGGCGACAGGTTGACGATCGGCGGCCCGCGCGGTTCGCTGGTAGTGCCGGAGGATTACGCCTGGCAGCTGTACGTGTGCGACGAGTCCGGCATGCCAGCGCTGCGTCGACGTTTAGATAGCATTGCTAAACTGCCGGTTTGTCCGGAGATTCACGCGGTGGTGACCGTAGGTGACGAATCTTATAAGGACTATCTGGCGCACCTGAGTGATTTCAACATCACCTGGGTGGTGGGCCACAGCGAGCAGGCCGTCGCGGACCATCTGGCGGCGCTGACCGTTCCGGCGGAGGATTACTTTATCTGGCTGACCGGAGAAGGGAAGGTGGTAAAAAGCCTGAGCCGCCAGTTTGAAACCAACGCGATTGACCAGCATCTGGTGCGTGCCAGCGCATACTGGCACACTAAATAATCAGGCTGCCGAATCCATCTGCGCTTCGTTAACCTGGTGTTCGAGCGAGGCGCATACTTCTTTTAGCGCTTTCTCCTGCTGAGCAAAGTACGCTTCCATATTGCTCAGCGACGAGACCAGCAGCCAGGACTCCTCTTTTTCCAGCTCCGCCAGCTCGTTCACTAAGGTGTCGATTTGCTCGCGGACCTGCGCCATTTTTTTGCGGATACGCTCCAGATCGTTCAGCCTGTCGCTCGCCATCAATGGCTCGAACCCCTGCTGCAGGCGGGCCACCAGCGAGCGAATGGTTTTGACGTCGCCGCGCTGTTTGGCCTGGTTGAGCTGCACCATCATCGCGTTGGCTTCCTCTTTCAGATCGTCTGCGACTAAATCCGGATGGCAGAGCTTGCTCGCCTGCCGCCAGAGGCGCTTGAGTTCGTTCTGATCTTCTTCCGAGAGATGTTTGCCCTTGCGCAGCCGCACTTCGGCATCGTGATGCTGTTCGCGATACTTCTCGTACTCTTCGTTGGCCTCGTCGCGCGCCTGACGCGCGGGCTCTTCTTCGCGCGTTAAGCCGCTTTCCAGTTCGAGCGCTTCGGCCAGCAGGTTGGCAATCAGATTGCTTTGCTGCTCCAGATGCTTACGCGCCTGAGCGGCCTGGACGGAGTCAGCCGGGAGATCGCGCCAGCGCTGGGTAAGCGTCGCCAGCACCTCCACCGCCTGCGCCATATAGCGCTGACAGCGGCGGTAATCCTCCTCGCGACGACGTGCCTCCGCCTGCTGACGACGCAGGTTCAGCTCCGCCAGCGTTTTACGCAGGGCGAGGATCTGCTGCATCAGCGGTCCGAGGCGGGAGAAATAGAGATCGTTGAACTCATCAAGCTGCTGCACGCGCGCGTTGCGGCGGTCAATCAGATCGCGCAGACGCTCTTCCAGCGCCTTCAGCTCCAGCTTGCTGGCGGCTACCTGTGGGTCACGCCACGGGGTCACGGCGCGCTGGCCCTGCAGCCAGGCGGTAATAGCCGCCATGGCCGCGGTGTAGTTCTTCTCCTCAAGCGCCACGACGATTGTCTGTAGCTCATCGTCAAACGCTTCATTTTTCAGGCGTGTCAGCTGGCTCTGGATGATGTCGTCATCTTCCAGTTCAATGGCATTTTTAATGATTTCTAGCCGTTTGATCGGTGTGCTCATGATGCCTTTCGCTTTGGCGCTTAAGTATTTGAGTTAAGGGTAGTTGTTGTAAAAGCTACAGGAAATAATACACACGGATGATGATCGGCGCGATGGGGGATTTCTTTAGATTTGCAGTTTGTGAGGTATGAGATATGAGCAGGAAAGCGAATACGCAAAATGGCTTCGTTTTCACTGTTTCCTGCTCTGTCCCTTAGATAACCTCGCTGTAGATCCCCACCACGCGACCCACCGTTTTTATCTCGGTGATACCGCACTCAAACGGAACTTTACCGCCCGCTACGTGGAGTTTTTTGCCCGGTAACAGCGTTAAGTCGCGGATGCTGGCGGTGCCTTCAATCTCGACCAGCCAAAGGCCGTCGGTTAACGACGCCTCTTTTTCGATAAAGTGAAGCTTTCCCTCTGCCCGAACGGCGATGCCGCGAGCCAGCGGTTTGCTAAAGAAACTGGCATCAATGCTCAAAATGGTATTTTCTTCCAGCTTACCATCACTGAGTGTGAATGCCGAAACTGAAACCGGATCGCCCGATGCGGTGTTACCTTCAAACTGCGCACCTTGCCCGGTCATCAGCCAGCGCAGGCTGGCACCGGTGTCCAGCGCGCACTGAACCGCGAAGTCGTAAGAGATGGTACCGCGCGCGTAGCGGTTCTGAAGCGAGCTGGCGGCGATATTAAAGTGCCGGGCCAGCTGGATTTTCTGCGTGAAACCATATACCTGACAGATTCTATCGAGTAACTCTTCATTATTCACTTGAGAATCCAGTATCAAAATATATTCCTTTGGGTGTTTACTAATACTCAATTGGGTATTAATATCATTGCAAATTCGAGCAATCAGCGTCAGAAGTTGGCAAACAGAGGCTAATGATTGCAGACATTATCAAAATGGGAATTTTGCAGCATGGCTTGTGAAATCGCAATCATCAAACGGCGGAAAATGCCGTGCTATGAGCGTTTTCAGCACATTAGCGTGCGTGAATTTATGCGAGGGGAGATATGGCGATAGAAGCTGCCCATGCAAGGGTTCCACTTAGCGTGGGAGCACGTCTTAACGGGCTTAACCACGTCGCTGAACTGCGCGCCCGATACGGGAGCGATAGCGGAAAAGAGCTGGCACGGTTTATGGCCGAGCTGCGCGATAAGCGCGATCCCTGTTTTGAGGAGAACAGCAGGGCGCTGGCCGCCATCTTTTACCTGGCGAGATTACCCGTCGCCCGTCATGAGTGCGATATCAGCGAGCTGACGACCGAAGAGAAACGGGCGCTAATTACCGCCATGAATCATTTTCGTGCCGTTGTGAGTTTATTTCCTGAACGGCTGACCATGCCGATATAACCCAACCAAAAACCTAATGGCGTAAACCCGCCGGGCAGCCTATTGCCTGAAATTAAGGAGAACGCGTGATGCGAAACAGTGAAAACCGCCCCTATCCGATCGGAAGTGAAGAACTGAAACGCCTGCTGATGGAGGCAAAAACAGAGGAACGATGCGCGCGAGCCCTCGCGGTCTCCCTGCGCCTGGAGGCGCTGGCGAGCCATATCTGCAAAACCGGCATGAGCGGAGAGGACGTTGCCGAACTGCTGTGCCACGAGGCAGCCCGCTACGAGCGTGAATCACAGGAGCTGCACTGATGGCCGATTTTATCGATCTTGCGCAGGCGCGCGAGCAGGAAGACAGAGAGCGCCACATTAACAGCGCCCGCAGGCGACCCGCATCGCCTTCGCGTTTTCTGTGCGAGGACTGCGATGCGCCGATACCTGAGGCGCGTCGAAAGGCGGTACCTGGAGTGGCCTTGTGCATCACATGCCAGGAGATCGCGGAGATGAAAAATAAACACGTCCGGGGAGGATGAGTTGGCGACGTCATTTGCTTATCCGTGGAACGCTCCACGGTCGGCCATTGCCAGCCCTTACCTCACGCACACCCAACAGCAGCGTCGCGATCGCCTCTTCGCGGCGCTGCAGCAGGCAAGAATTGCCCTCTCACAGCAGCCTGACTGCGTGCGCTTCGAGGTCTGGCGCACGATTGACGCCCTCGAGCAGCATCAGGGCAGCCTGAAGGCTAATGCTTTCTCGATCCGCTTCTGCAAAAGGATGTTGCCCCGCCTGCGTCTGGTCTCTGAACGCTATGCCTGCAAGGGCCTGCACAATACGGTCTCCAGGGCCGTGTTTAATGACCATTTCGACACCCAGATTCTGCAATACCTCGCTTCGAGGATGGTTGAGCTGGTTACGCGCTATAACCGTCTTCCGGATATGTCCCGCGCGGACATCGACCTGCTGGCCGCAGATATCGCCAGCTTTATTCGCGGCGAGCTGGCGAATATTAACGATGCTGAGATGGGCGAATACCGGACGCTTTACGTCTGGTACCAGCGCGCCGGACTGATCGCCCGGCAGTTCAACGTTTCGCCTCCCCACTGGGAACGGGTGTCAAAGACGTTTTTCAACAAAGATGACGTTGCCTCGGCGGTGATCCGCATGTTTTCCGAGGTGTGGTGGCGCGGGCGCCTGCGCCGTATCGCGGCGGCCTGGCGCGAGCATTTGCAGATTGCCCTCGGCAACGTCAGCAAAAAGAGAACGGCGTATGCGAGCAGGCGCTGCGTGACCGAGTGGCGCGAGCAGAAGCGCCGCACCCGCGAATTTCTCAAGGGCATGGAGCTTGAAGATGAAGAGGGCAACCGCATCAGCCTGATTGAAAAATACGATACCTCGGTGTCTAACCCGGCGATACGCCGCTGTGAACTGATGACCCGCATCCGCGGGTTTGAAAATATCTGTGAGGCGCTGGGCTACGTGGGCGAGTTCTATACCTTAACCGCGCCCGCGCAGTATCACGCGACCGTGAAATCGGGCTACCCCAACGCTAAGTGGAACGGGGCCAGCCCGGCGGATACGCAAGGCTACTTTACCCGTCTCTGGGCGCGTATCCGGGCAAAACTCCACCGGGACGGGCGACGTATTTTTGGTATCCGCGTTGCGGAACCCCATCACGACGGTACGCCCCACTGGCACATGCTGATGTTTATGCTGCCGGAAGATGTTGACTGCGTTCGCCAGATTATCGGGGATTACGCGCGGCAGGAGGATGCTGTTGAGCTGCAGAGCGAAAGTGCCATAAGAGCGCGCTTTCACGCGGAAGCGATCGATCCTAAGAAAGGCAGTGCTACCGGTTACATAGCCAAATACATCTCAAAGAATATCGACGGCTATGCGCTCGATGGCGAGACCGATAACGAAAGCGGCGGACTTCTGAAGGAGACGGCGTCCGCCGTTTCGGCCTGGGCGGGACGCTGGCACATTCGTCAGTTTCAGTTCATCGGCGGCGCGCCGGTAACGGTCTACCGCGAGCTGCGACGTATGGCGGATACTGAGGCCGCGCGCGGCTTGAGCGTTGAGTTTGCCGCCGTCCATGATGCCGCCGACGCCGGTGACTGGGCGGGTTACGTTACTGCGCAGGGCGGGCCGTTTGTCCGTCGCGATGATTTACAGGTGCGCACGCTGTATGGACCGCGCGCCGGGTTTAACCAGTACGGCGAGGAAACGGTCCGTATTCGTGGCGTGTACGACTCCGCCGTCGGCGCGGGCAGCCCGATTGTCACCCGGCTCACCCAGTGGAAAATTGTGCCGAAGAGGGCCCCGGAAATTAAGAATGCGCCTGAGCCCTCTCGGAGTTCTGTCAATAACTGTACGCAGGACGATCTGTCTCAGCCCCTAAGCCGGCGTGCGAGACGGGCATTAACCGAACGCATCAAATTCATCCGCCCCGGCGCTACGTCGCCCATCGTCTTCGCGAGCGACCCGCAGAACGGGGTACCAGAGAAGGTGATTGACGAGATACGGCTCGCCACCGGGATAGCCATCAGCCGGGGCGAGGCCCTGCATCTTATGGCCGGAGGCGTTAGCCGTTTTAACGACAAATGGTGCAGGGGCGCAGCTGACGGAACGCTATTTCCTGCAGCGTGTTCTTATCAGGAAAAGGCGCGGAAAATCCTTGAACGTATTGGGTATTTAACGGATCTGTTAACCAGTCGAGTACGCTAATCTTTATCGATATCATGTACATACCGTTAAAGGTTCTGATTTTTCGCTTCACTCTTTTTATGAATACATGCTACTGTATGTTTATACAGTATCTCGTGGTGGAGGTTGTGTGGACAGAGAGTTGAACGAGCAGGTCATGATTGAACGAGTCGAGATGATTGCTCGGCTGACGACAGAAGGAACGTGTCAGGAAAGAGATCGTGAGATTGCCCTGAATTTGATTGCTGAGATTGCGCGGGGAAATTTAATCAAGAACAACGCCTTTACCGTTGTTTTCTCGGCATCGCCTGTTCCGGAACGAATCAAAAAAGAGAGTAACGTTCGGGTGAACATTACTCTCGATAAAGATCGGCTGGCTGGCCAGTCCGTCGCCGAAGCCTTTCAGTGCGAACTGACCCGCAGAATAGGGTCCCTGTTTCCGTCAACGAGGGTGACCGTGAGAGTAGGCTCGGTGACGGGGGTAGAGCTCCAGGGGCTTGAAAAAGAGGCCGATCGCGAGGCGCTGGACACTATTCTCCGGGAAGTCTGGGAAGACGAGAGCTGGCGTTAAACCCGGTTTTATTACCCGGACCGAACACCCTCATTAGATTTTTACGTTCCCATTGAACCGCGCTTCGCTTCCCTCGGATGGTTTGTTGTGTCCGCGAGCGTCCATCCGTCAGCGATAGCGAAAAGCCTGCTGGCCCGGGAAACTCTTCAGTACCTGGAAACCGGATGTCGGGAGCGACTGATGAAGATCTATGCAATGCAGGGGGACACGCTTGATGCCGTTTGCGCCCGCTTTTATGGGCGCACGGCTGGCGTCGTTGAAGCCGTTCTGAAGGCCAACTCTGGCCTCGCGGAGTTAGGGGTTATCTTGCCTCACGGCACGCCGGTAGAGATGCCGGAGGTGGATACCGCCCCCACAAAAGAATCCGTAAACCTATGGGACTGAGCCTGGAGAAAATCACCACGTTTATCGCCTACTGGCTGGCCGTGGCGCTTGCCTGGTTCGGGGCGATGTCTCCTGACAAAGTCGCGCTGTACGTGGGAAGTCTTTGCGCCATTTTTACCGCGCTGACGAATTACTGGTTTAAGCGAAAAACCTGGCGCTATCTCAAATCTCTTGGCCTCGATAAGAAGAGCATTCGTGAACTCAATCATTAAGCGTTGCAGCGTCGCCGGCGTGCTGGCCCTGGCGGTGCTGATGCCTGATTTTCGGTTACTGAAAACGTCTCCTGAGGGGCTGGCGTTGATTGCCGATCTTGAGGGATGCCGCCTCTCGCCCTACCGGTGTAGTGCCGGGGTGTGGACGTCAGGCATTGGCCACACGGCAAACGTTGTGCCCACGCGGGACATTACCGAACGCGAGGCCGCGGCAAACCTGGTCGCTGATGTGCTCAACGTGGAGCGGCGGCTGGCGGCGTGCGCGCCGGTAGAAATGCCGCCACGGGTCTACGACGCGCTGGTGAGCTTCACGTTTAATGTCGGCGCAGGCGCTGCCTGTCGTTCGACGCTGGTGTCGTTTATCAAGCGTAAACAGTGGTCGCAGGCGTGCGAGCAGCTTACCCGCTGGGTGTACGTCAACGGCGTTAAAAATACCGGGCTCGAAAATCGCCGTGTCCGCGAGAAGGCATGGTGCACGAAGGGGTTGCTATGAGAGCCCTCATGCTGGCGCTGGCCGGGCTGCTGGCCATCACGCTGTGGCTCCGTCATGACAACCTGACCCTGTCCCGTTCCTTAGCTACGGCTAACCGGGTCGCCAGCGAGCAAAAAAATGCCCTCGCCACGCTTAACCATCAGCTGTCCCTGTCGCAACGGATTGCCCGATCAAACGAAAACGCCCAGGTCAGGCTCCGCGAGGCGCTTGTCACTGCGGGCGAAGAGAGCGCGAGACGGGAAGCGACTATCGGGAGATTACTCAATGAAAATGAAGCGTTACGCCGCTGGTATAGTGCTCGGCTGCCTGATGCTGTCCGCAGGTTGCACACCCGCACCGCCTGTGCCTCCGCAGCCCATTGTTTACCACGCCTGCCCGAAGGTGAGCCTCTGCCCGATGCCGGGCAGCGAACCCGCCACTAACGGCGATCTCAGCGCGGATATTCGCAGGCTTGAGTATGCCCTTATCGCCTGCGCGCTGCAGGTTGAAACCATTAAAAACTGTCAGGATAAATTCGATGCACAAACTCAAGAGCCTGCGCCAGGCATTAATTGACGCGATCCCCCAACTGAACGCTAGCCCGGAACGCCTGCAGATGTCGGTCGGAAGCGGGTATATTGACGCCCGCCTGGCCTCCTCGCTCTCCTTTGAAAAACACTATCAACTGAATGCAAAGGTCAGCGGTTTCACCGGCGACAGCGAGGGATTGTTCGTTCCCGTGCTGGCCTGGCTTCGGGAAAACCAGCCGGACATTTTTACCCTTGATGAAGGCCGTAAAAACGGATGTTCCTTCACGATCGTCTTAAACGATGACGATACGATGGATATCAGCATCAGTTTGCAATTAACCGAGCGCATGCTTGTTGCCCAGGATCAGAGCGCTCTGTACGCGACGTATTCCCCGGAGCCGCCGCTGCCGGAGCCCGTCACGCGTCCGACGTCGTTGTACATCAACGGTGAGCTGGTCAGCCAGTGGGAGGCGTAAGTTCCCCCACGCCGAGAGCCCGCTGTCTGTACAGCGTGTTGTTTCATCCCGCATAAAACCCCGTCTCGTTGCTGCCGTTCTCTCTGAACGGCATTCTCTTCTCATGAATACATTAACTTCCATTAACGGTATCGCTCGCGCGATCCGCAATCTGATTCGTATCGGTGTTGTGACCGATGTTGACCTCAACAGGGGGCTTTGTCGTGTCCAGACCGGCGGGATGAAAACCACCTGGCTGAACTGGCTAACCTGTCGTGCGGGACGTTCGCGCGTGTGGTGGGCGCCTTCCGAGGGCGAGCAGGTGCTGCTGCTGGCCATCGGCGGCGAGCTTGATACCGCCTTTGTACTGCCCGGCATTTTCTCGGACGACCATCCGGCCCCGTCCGGGTCGTCTGACGCGATCCATGTATCGTTCCCTGACGGCGCGGTGATCGAGTACGAACCCGAACGCGGGGCGCTGACGGTTACTGGCATTAAAACGGCCGACATTACCGCCTCGGAATCGCTGACCGCCACCGTGCCGGAGGTGCGGGTGACGTCAACTTCCCGCATCACGCTGGATACGCCTGAAGTGGTGTGTACCAACAAGTTAATTACCGCCTCTCTTGAAGTGCAGCAGGGCGGTGTGATGGCCGGAAATATTGAGCATTCCGGCGGTAAATTCACCTCCAATGGGGTGCAGGTGGACAACCATGCGCACGGCAGCGTGCAAAGCGGCGGAAGCTGGACTAAGGGGACACAATGACGGTGCGATACAGGGCAATGAACAGGCAGACCGGGCTGAGCATTTCAGAAGCTGAACACATCCGGCAAAGCGTGCGCGACATTCTGGTCACGCCGATTGGCTCGCGGGTCATGCGCAGGGACTACGGCTCGCTGCTGGCGGCGATGATCGACAGGCCGCAGAGCCCTGCGCTGCGTCTGCAAATCATGTCCGCATGCTATTCCGCCATCCAGAAATGGGAGCCGCGGATAAGCCTGACGGCAATCACTTTCGAGCGTTCGGAGAACGACGGGACGCTGTATGTCGATATCACCGGCACGCGCCCGACCTCCGGACAATCCTTTTCTATCACCATTTCACTGAGTTAAACGCTATGGCTATTGTTGATCTGAGCCAGCTCGCCGCGCCTGATGTCGTGGAAGAGGTGGATTATGAAACGCTGTTGGCAGAACGAAAGGCCACCTTTGTCTCGCTCTATCCCGAAGAGGAACGAGAGGCGATTGCGCGGACGCTGACGCTGGAGTCAGAGCCGATTGTGAAGCTCCTGCAGGAGAATGCCTACCGGGAAGTCATGTGGCGTCAGCGGGTTAACGAGGCCGCGCGTGCGGTCATGTTGGCCTATGCAGCGGGCAGCGATCTGGACCAGATTGGGGCAAACGCTAACCTTGCGCGTCTGGTGATCGCCCCTGCCGACGACACCACATTTCCGCCCACGCCGGCTGTGATGGAGTCCGATACCGATTTTCGTCTGCGCATTCAGCAGGCCCCGGAAGGGCTGAGTGTCGCGGGCTCGACTGGCGCGTACCAGTTCCATGGCCGCAGTGCCGATGGGCGGGTAGCGGACATCTCCGTCATCAGCCCGCAGCCAGCGAACGTCACAATTTCCGTACTCTCCCGGGAGAATAACGGCATAGCGTCTGAAGAGCTGATCGCTATTGTTCGTAACGCCCTAAACGATGAAGACGTCAGGCCGGTTGCCGACCGCGTTACCGTTCAGTCGGCCAAAATAGTTGACTACAGCATTGAAGCATCGCTTTTCCTTTTTCCCGGCCCCGAAAGCGAGCCGGTACTCAACGCGGCAAGAGCCCGGTTACAGGCCTATATCACGGCTCAGCATCGGCTTGGACGCGATATTCGCAAGTCCGCCATTTATGCCGCTCTTCACGTAGAAGGGGTGCAGCGGGTGGAACTGACCGCACCCGCGGCTGACATCGTGCTTGATGAAACCCAGGCCTCATGGTGCAGCCACTACAGCGTAACCGTGGGAGGGAACGATGAGTAACACCCGCCTTTTACCGGTTGGCTCATCGCCCCTTGAGGTCGCGGCAGCGCGCGCCTGTGCGGACATCGAAAATACGCCCGTTCCGCTGCGCCACCTCTGGAATGTGGATACCTGCCCGGCGAATTTGCTGCCGTGGCTGGCATGGGCATTTTCGGTTGACCGCTGGGACGAGAGCTGGCCGGAAGCCACCAAGCGGGACGTGATCCGCGCGGCGTGGTTTATCCATGCCCACAAAGGGACGATTGGCGCCGTGCGTCGCGTGGTGGAGCCGCTTGGCTATCTGATTAACGTCACCGAGTGGTGGGAAACCAACGATCCGCCCGGCACCTTTCGCCTTGATATTGGCGTGCTGGACACCGGTATCACCGAAGAAATGTATTACGAAATGGAGAGGCTGATTGCTGATGCAAAGCCTGCCAGCCGCCACCTTATTGGCCTGAATATCATCCAGGACATTCCGGGTTATCTCTATACCGGCGCCCTGAGCTATGACGGCGACATCATCACGGTTTATCCCGGATAAGTGAGAGCACAATGACAGTGAAATATAAAACGGTTATCACCAAAGCCGGTGCCGAAAAACTGGCTGCAGCGACCGTCCCGAACGGCAAGAAAGTGAATTTTACGGCGATGGCGGTGGGTGACGGTGGGGGCACGTTGCCGGTGCCTGATGCCGGGCAGACGAAGCTGGTTAATGAAGTCTGGCGCCATGCGCTTAATAAAATCAGCCAGGATAATAAAAAGCAGAACTATGTGATCGCAGAACTTCTTATTCCTTCTGAAACCGGCGGTTTCTGGATGCGAGAAATGGGGCTCTATGATGACACGGGGACACTCATCGCAGTCGGGAACATGGCGGAAAGTTATAAGCCGTTGTTAGATGAAGGATCTGGGCGTGCGCAGACTGTGAGAATGGTGATCATGGTCAGCGATATCGCCTCGGTGGAGCTCTCGATAGATACTTCTACAGTAATGGCAACCCAGGAGTACGTTGATGAGAAGCTTGAAGAGCATGAGCAGTCTCGTCGCCATCCTGATGCCACGCTGACAGCTAAAGGGTTTACTCAGCTTAGTAGTGCGACTGATAGCTCCTCTGAAGCGCTGGCGGCAACGCCGAAAGCGGTTAAGGCGGCGAATGACAATGCTAATGGTCGCGTGCCATCAGGAAGGAAGGTTAACGGGCGACCGCTGACGGAAGATATTAGTATTACCGCGCAAGATATTTTTAATGGTCAGACTGTTAGCATTGGAAATGCCATAGATCTCAATACTCTGACAACACCAGGGCTTTACTATCAAACTGCAAATGTTCAGGCTGCTTCCGGGAAGAACTATCCAGAACCTGCCGCTGGTTCGCTTGAAGTTTACAAACATGCAGGTATTACACAGGTTTATCGGATATATTCTAATTCCGGTTCCTACATCCGTACGTTTTACAACAGTGTTTGGTCAGGCTGGAGAATGCAGTATGACGCAGACCACAAACCCACACCTGCTGAAATCGGTGCGGTATCTGCACAAGGGGGAGATTACAATGGCGTTCTCCGGTTTGGTAGTGTAGGAACCGTGCCAACAGAAAGAAACTCGGCGAAACTTATTAGCGCTCAGCCATCTGGTGCGGGAGGAATAGTCTCTGGTGCTATGTTTGAATGGTACGATAATTCAATGGCTATTGGCCTTACCAGAGGTAATAGCACTGACGCGACAGGTTTCTCAATTTGGCTGAATAATAAGAATCTTTTTAATATTGACCCTTCCGGAAATACTGGAGTTGCAGGTAATTTAGTTACTGTAGGTAGTATTTATTCAAATTACGTACAAACATCCGGAGATTTGCGTTCTGAGCGCAATATTAGCAGTAAAGGGTTAATTCAGGCTGGGAGTGGATTGTTCGATACTCCAGGTGTGCGAGTCTACTCACCTAATAACCCGCCGCCCCAGCAGGATTTGAGCCCTTATGCAACTACTGCATGGGTCAACGGGAACTTTTCAACACAAGCCTGGACTGTCGCTAACTTTCTGCAAGGGGGAATGAGGCTGGCTTCATCAGGAACGGCAACCAACGGGAATAACGATAACACGTTTGCATATGCTCCAGATGGTGCTGTTGTCACCGCTGTGCAGCAAAAGACAAACTACACAGCGGTGCTATATCGTTATGTCCAATATAACATCGGCGGAAACTGGTATACGGCATGGGTGGCTTAATGACAATGCAATCAGGTGTATTTAAAAAATATGACCCATTAGAAAAATGGGGAAAATATACTCCAGCGAAAGTGGCAAAACTTACGCCGGAGGAGCTCGAATTATATTATGTTGCTAAATCACCGGAAATGAATGTTGTTTTTCTGAAAGATGAAAATGGCAATGACTGGTATCAGTGGCTTAAGAAACTTTCAAAAGAAACGTTGAAAGTTTCTTTCAATCCTGACTCGAAAGAAATCGTTCATTTCTCTTATGATGCGAGCACGATTTTTCCGGTTAATCAGATTGTCGTTGAAATCGGGCCAGAGAGTGTACCGGATGTATTTACCGCTGCGGGTGAGAAAGCATTAGGCGGTGCGTTTCTTTTTGTTGATGGCAAAATTACTGCCGCGCCGGTGGATTATGCAGCAGAAGCACAACGCAATAAACTGGAGCTGCTGACTCAGGCAAATAACGTCATCGCCACGCTGCAGGATGCGGTTGAGCTGGATATGGCGACTGAGGAAGAAACAGCGAACTTGCAGGAGTGGAAGAAATACCGTGTGCTTCTGAGTCGGGTCGATGTTGATAAACCGGTCTGGCCGCCTCTGCCTGAAACAAAATTATAAATCGATACGCCGTGCTTTTTGCCAGAATGGCCTGAGCCCTCCATCCGGAGGGTTTTTCGTTTGTTGTGTAATCCTTTCCCCAACCCCAATACGTCGCATCAATCGCGCGCTCCACAGACAATAGCCTCACCACTAAACGAAGGAGTTAACCGGATGGGCGACTATCACCACGGCGTGGAAGTTATCGAAATCAACGATGGCACCCGCACCATTTCCACCGTCTCGACGGCAATCATCGGCATGGTCTGTACGGCCAGCGATGCTGACGACAAGACATTTCCTTTAAACGAGCCCGTGCTCATTACCAACGTGCAAAGCGCGATTGCGAAAGCCGGCAAGGCGGGGACGCTGTCCGCTTCTCTGCAGGCGATCGCCGACCAGTGTAAACCGGTTGTTGTGGTTGTTCGCGTGGCTGAAGGCACTGCAGAGACCCCGGAAGAGGCCCGCAAACAGACCGTTTCCAACATCATCGGTACCACCGATGAAAACGGTAAATACACCGGTCTGAAGGCGCTTCTCACGGCGAAAACGGTGACCGGCGTTAAGCCACGCATTCTCGGCGTACCGGGGCTGGACTCTCAGGAAGTGGCAACCGCTCTGGCCGCCACGTGCCAGAGCCTGCGCGCGTTTGGCTATGTCAGCGCATGGGGGTGCAAAACCATTTCTGAGGCGATCAACTACCGCAAAAACTTTAGCCAGCGCGAGCTGATGGTTATCCACCCTGATTTTCTGGCGTGGGATACCACTACCAATGCGACGACAATGGCCTGGGCGACCGCCCGTGCGCTTGGCCTGCGTGCCAAAATCGATCAGACAATGGGCTGGCATAAAACCCTGTCAAACGTTGGCGTTAACGGCGTCACTGGCGTAAGCGCTTCGGTCTCCTGGGATCTGCAGGAACAGGCCACCGACGCGAACCTGCTTAACCAGGCTGGCGTCACCACGCTGATTCGCAACGACGGCTTCAAATTCTGGGGTAACCGCACCTGCTCAGACGATCCGTTATTCGTCTTTGAAAACTACACCCGTACCGCGCAGGTGCTGGCCGGTACCATGGCGGAAGCGCACGCGTGGGCGATGGATAAACCCATCACGCCAACGCTTATCCGCGACATCGTGTCCGGTATTAATGCCAAGTTCCGCGAGCTGAAAACCAACGGCTATATCGTCGACGGCTCCTGCTGGTATGACCCTGAGTCGAACGACGCATCAACCCTGAAAGCGGGGAAACTGTATATCGATTATGACTACACCCCTGTCCCGCCGCTGGAAAATCTGACCCTGCGCCAGCGCATCACCGATACCTATCTGGCAGACCTGTCAGATTCGGTTAATAGCTAAGGAGCTGAAGCATGGCGTTACCACGCAAACTGAAATATCTGAATATGTTCAATGATGGCCTGAGCTACATGGGCGTTGTTGAGTCCGTCACCCTGCCGAAGCTTACCCGCAAGCTGGAGAAGTATCGCGGCGGCGGTATGCCTGGCTCGGTCTCTGTCGACCTCGGTCTGGACGATGATGCCCTGGCGCTGGAGTGGACCGTTGGCGGTCTGCCGGACGCCGCGCTGTGGGCGCAGTATGCCTCTCCGGGCGCGGACAGCGTGCCGCTGCGCTTTACCGGCTCTTATCAGCGCGATGACACGGGCGAAATCTCCGCCGTCGAAATCGTCATGCGCGGCCGTCATAAAGAGTTTGATGGCGGTGAAAACAAGCAGGGCGAGAGCGGCACCACCAAAATGTCCACCGAGTGCGCCTACTACCAGCTGACCATTGATGGCAAAGAGATCATCGAAATCGACATCATCAACATGGTGCTGAAAGTCGATGGCGTCGATCGCCTGGCAGAACACCGTAAGGCCATCGGCCTGTAACCCTTTAACCGGCCGGGATCGCCGGCCGGTAAGTTAACTTTGTGAAGAGTAACGAAATGGAAAATACCAACGAGATCGCCATGAACGAAAATCCACATATCGTCACGCTTGATAGCCCCGTTCAGCGCGGTGAGCAAAAAATTGAAAAGGTGACCGTTTCAAAACCGAATGCAGGGACCCTACGAGGGGTATCTCTGGCGTCGCTGGCGCAATCTGACGTAGATGCGCTGATCAAGGTGCTGCCGCGAATGACCTCGCCAGCCCTGACCGAGCATGAGGTTGCGCGCCTGGATGCCTGCGATCTGCTCTCTTTTGCTGGCAAGGTGATCGGTTTTTTGTCACCGGCTTCGGCTCGCTGAAATTTCCTGAAAATCTGTCGGTCGACGATCTGATGGCGGATATCGCGGTGATATTTCACTGGCCGCCGTCAGAGCTGTACACCCTGAGCGTGACCGAACTCCTCTTATGGCGCGAAAAAGCGCTGCAGCGAAGCGGAAACCACCATGAGTAATAATGTCAGACTTCAGGAATTGCTTAAGGCTGTCGACCGGGCAACCCGACCGCTTAACGCTCTCCATAACGCCAGCCTCACTCTCGCGAACGATATCCGCGATGCGCAGGTGGCGCTCGGGGCACTCGATGAGCAGGCGGGGCGTATCAACGGCTTCAGGAAAGCAAACGGCCAGCTCGCCATGACGGAGCAGTCCCTTGCTCAGGCGAAACAGCAGGCAGCGGCGCTGGCGGTGCAGTTTAAAAACACGCAAAACCCCACCCTGGAACAGGCTGATGCGCTGTCCGCGGCCCGAAAATCGGCAGCCGATCTTAAGCTTGAGTACAACAGCCTACGCTACTCGGTACAGCGTCAGCGTGCTGAGCTCGCGCGGGCGGGGATAAACACGCGCACGCTTTCGTCGGACGAGCGTCGTCTACGAACCAACATCAGCGAAAAAACGCAGCAGCTTAACCGGCAGCGGGATGCGCTGGCCCGCGTCAACCAGCAGCAGGAGCGGCTGAGTACCGTTCAGAACCGCTACGAGTCAGCCAAGCGCGCTATCTCGCGAGTCCAGCAACTGGCTAATGCGGGCGTGAGTATGGCAAAAGCGGGCTTTGACCAGACGTCCCGCTTTATGGCGCCAGGCATCAGTTTTGAAAAACAGATGTCTGCCATTCAGGCAAACCTTGGCCTGGAGAAGGGAGACCTCCGGCTTGAGGCCATTCGCCGGCAGGCACGGGAAGTTAGTGCTAGCACCGGAACGCCTGCGGATGCGGTCGTCCGGACACAGAGCGAACTGGCCCGTTCAGGCTATGACGCCGATGGAGTGCTTGCGGCCACTGTGCCAACGATCAACCTCAGTCAGGCGGGGAATATCGACGCTGCAAAAGCGGCCGATATTATCAGCAGCACGCAGGCCGCGTATAACCTGGCAGATGCAGATGCCGGACGCATCGCAGACGTGCTTACGCGCGGTTTTACCTCTTCGAATACCAGCCTCGCTGAGATGGTGGCGGCCGTCACCTCCGCTGCGCCCGCTGCGGATGCCGCCGGTATGGGGCTTGAAGAGACTTCTGCGCTGCTTGGCGTTCTGGCGGAAAAGGGGATGAAAGGTGCCGCCGCCGGGGACGCGCTCAGCGCGATGTTGCGCCATGTTCAGACTCCGGATGCCATAAAAGCCGCAGGGGCGCTGGTTTCCGCCGCGGGTGATGGATCGCTTGATGAAAAACGTAAGCAGCTGCAGGGGGCAAAGGGCAGTACCGCGCTCGCGGCTTCCGTTCAGACCGATAATCTTGACGGCGATATCAACCGATTCCAGGCCGCGTGGAGCGGGTTGAAGATTGACGTGTTCGATAAAGCAGATGGCGCTCTGCGCAACCTGATAACAACCGCAACCGGCTGGCTCAGCACGGCCTCCCTTTGGGTGAATGCCAACCCTGAGCTGACGCAGACCCTAGCCAGCATTGTTGTCGGCGCGCAGGCGTTTGCTGGCGTACTGGGCGGCGTAGGAACAGTTATCGCCCCGGTTCTGACGGGCGTCAATATGATCATCACCGCGGCCGGGATGATGGGAACGGTGTTCAGCGTAGTGGGCGGCGCCATCATGACGGTGCTGGGTGCCCTTAGCTGGCCGGTGATTGCCCTTGGCGCGGCGATTGCCGCCGGAGCCTTGCTGATTTTTAAATACTGGGAACCCATCAGCGCCTTCTTTGGCGGGGTGATGGAAGGGCTTTCGACGGCCTTCGCACCACTGGGGGCGATGTTCTCACCGGTGATAACGGTATTTGATGCTATCTCGGAGAAGCTGGGCGGTATCTGGCAATGGTTCACCGATTTGGTTGCGCCGATCAAGGCGACGCAGGAAACGCTGGATGGCTGTAAAAATGCTGGCGTGATTTTTGGGCAGGCGTTGGGCGATGCGTTAACGGCACCGCTTGATCTCTTTAACAGCCTGAGCGGCAAGGCCAGCTGGCTGCTGGAGAAACTCGGTCTTATCAAAAACGAGTCGGGGAATCTCGACTCCGCTGCGGCAAAAGCAGAAGCGGCAGCCTCTCCTGTGGGCAGCTCTTATATTCCGGGTACGGGGACCTATGGCGGTTACCAGGGGTATCAACCAACCATCGCCACAGGGGGACGCTCTTACGTCGATCAGAGTAAAAGCGAGTACAACATTACCCTGCAGGGAGGCACGGCCTCCGGAATGGATCTGACGCGTCAAATCCGGGAGGCAATAGAGAATAGTGAACGTGAACAAGCGAGACGGCAGCAATCCAGCTTTATGTCTGGTTGAGGAGAAAGAAAATGTTAATGGTGCTGGGTCTGTTTGTCTTTGAACGACGAACCTTACCGTATCAGACAATGCAGTTTACAAAGGACTACCGCTGGGCGTCCAACGATCGCATCGGGAAGCCCAAAGCCTGGCAATATCTTGGCGAAGGTGAGACCTCCTTTAGCCTCACCGGAGTACTTTACCCGGAGCTCACGGGAGGGCGGCTTTCTCTCAAGGCGGTTGAGCTGATGGCGAATGAAGGGCGGGCATGGCCGTTGATAGATGGTACCGGCATCATTCACGGCATGTTTATCATTGAGAAAGTCACGCACACGCATTCGGATTTTTACAGTGATGGTACCGCGCGAAAAATTGAATTTTCCCTGTCGCTAAAACGCGTGGACGAATCGCTGATGAAGATGTTTGGCGATCTGAGAACGCAGGCTGAAGAGCTGGTGACGAGCGCACGTAATAGCATTGGAGGGCTGGTGGGATGATCGCCGAGATGAATATCCGGGCGGGCGGCAAAATCGCCCCTGACTTTATGCTTAAGCTTAACGACCGTGATATCACGCAAAATTTCAGCCACCGCCTTATCAGTTTATCCATGACCGACAAACGTGGGCTGGAAGCCGATCAGCTGGATATTCAACTGGATGATTCCGATGGGCTGTTAGACCTGCCAGCCCGGGGAGCAACGCTCTCCTTATGGCTGGGGTGGGAGGGAGCTCCGCTCCAGCCGAAAGGGAGCTTCACGATCGACACAATTGAATTTCGGGGGGCGCCGGACACCCTGACCATTCGGGGATGCAGCGCGGATTTTCGTGGGAAGCTAAACGTGCGGCGCGAACAGTCGTGGCATGACACGACGATCGGCGCGATAGTCACTACTATCGCTCAGCGGAACCAGTTGACCACAAGCGTTGCGGCTGGGCTTTCATCCATTGCCATTTCTCATATTGACCAGTCTCAGGAGACTGACGCGGCGTTTCTCACCCGCCTGGCCGAACGCAATGGTGCATTTGTTTCCATCAAAGCCGGGAAGGTCATTTTCATGAAAGCGGGCCAGGCCGTGACGGCCAGTGGCACAGCGATTCCCTTAATGATGATTGAACGTGGGGATGGCGATCGGCACCTTTTCTCCGTCGCCGACCGTGAAAGTTATTCCGGCGTGACGGCCAAATGGCTGCAAACGCGCGATCCAAAACAGCAAAATCCTCAATTGAGTATTAATCGCCAGGTTGGGGGGCAGCCCACAGAGGTGCTACAGCATCCGGATGCCGCCGCGTCGGGAGCTAAAGGCATGGAGCCGAAGCCGCAAGAGAGGCTGGTGGGATCGGCGGAGAACGTGTTTGAGCTTGCTACGGTGTATGCGTCTGAAGAGCAGGCGCTCAGGGCTGCGGAGGCGAAGTGGCGCGCGCTTCAGCGGGGAACCGTGAAATTTTCTATCCAACTGGCGCTGGGGCGAGCCGATCTGTTTCCCGAAACGCCGGTGCTGGTTAACGGCTTTAAACGAGTCATTGACGAGCAGGCGTGGATCATCAGCGAAGTGGTTCATACGCTGAGCGGGAGTGGATTTACCACGCAGCTTAACCTTGAGCTGAACGTCACCGACGAAAAATTTTCTGTGGATAGAGAGTAATTCATTTGCCATTACGTTGTTTTTGAGTATTATTGATTCACATAAAGTGAATTAAACGGAGGGTATATGTTTCATTGTCCTAAGTGCAAGCATTCAGCGCATGCGCGTACCAGTCGCTATTTAAGTGAAAACACCAAAGAGCGCTATCATCAGTGCACCAATGTGGACTGCAGCTGTACGTTCGTGACGATGGAATCCGTGGAGCGTCTGATTGCAACTCCTGGCGCCTCTGAACGTGTCCGAACGGCTTCGATGAGCCACGGTTAACGGCGGTGCCACCGGCTCATAAAAAACCAATAAAAAAGCCACTCAATCGAGTGGCTTAATTCTTTGATTCTACATCTAAAATTTGGTGGCCCCTGCTGGACTTGAACCAGCGACCAAGCGATTATGAGTCAGGCGACCGGATTTAACCCATAAATCATTGATAATGAAAAACAAGCACTTAATGTATTGGTCTGACCATTTTGATTACCTAAAATGACCCATTATTACCCGTCTGCGGTATCCCCGAAGTATCCCCGGAATCCCGGACGCGACCAAACGATCATTTTAGGAAAGTGCTTTTAATGAACACCTTCAGGTTCACCAAAGCGGCCCTACTGGAGTTGCCGATCCCCGCTGAGGGGAAACGAGCAGAGTATGCCGATGCCGCGGTAAACGGCTTAAGACTGAGGATCACGTCTAACTGCACCCGTAGTTTTTGTGTTGTTCGAAAACGTGACGGAAAAATTTACCGGGTAACATTGGGGAAATTTCCCGATCTCACCATAGACTAGGCCAGAGAACTTGCTTTCCGCACGCTGGGTGAGGGCGGCGCAATTATCCTGACCTGCACCAAGATGAAGGATGCTGAGGAACCGCGGCCGGCAGCGTTTGATCTGAGGGAAGCGGAATTATTCACAGACCGCGACGGCGAGTTGGTGGCATCGATGGTGCTGCGCGACACGCCACGCGAACCTCAGGAACCCGATCCGGAGCTGGCAGAGGTTAAACACCTGACCGGGAACCATGCCGCGCTCTGGCAGTCTATCCGCAGCCGGAAAGCCAAAGGTGAACCTTGTAACCGTTCTGTCCTGCGTGACGACATGATCGCTTTACTGGGAGATAAGGCGCAAAAATCTTTCAGTAGATGGCTTGAGAAGCTGGTACGTGATGGGGTGATTGAAGTGGATGTAATGGGCGAAGTCACCCCTTTGAAATCCAAATAAGTGCGGCAAGATATGCGCGAGGTGGGATGGATAACATATGTAATTCGACAACATCACGCACCATACAACGTATACTTTGCTTCTCCCTTGCTCATAACGCATCATTGCTATTAACTCCTACTCACTCCAATCAAATCCAATCCAAAATAGTGTGTTAATCCTACAGATCTTTAAAGATCTTGTGTGTTGTGATCTTGCGCGGTTGGGATTGTTGTGCCATTATGACTATATGTTGAGCTCTGCTAGCTTAAGGAGGTTAGAGTTATGGACTTGTCCAAAGCTAACTTTTACAAATTTATAGACCAGTATGCTGAGATAACTGGGGCTTCACCAAGTACTGCAGGCAACGTTCGTAGCGTTTGCTATCTGGTCAAAGATTTAATATCTGATGATCAGCCAGCAGAGCATTGGGATACGGTCGATATTATCGATACTTACGTCATGTTCAATGGTATTGCAGATGATACTCATAAATCTTACATCAGTCGTTTTAACGGAGCTGTAGCAAAATTTATCGCTCATGAGAAAGGTGAAGACGTGACGGTTAAACAGCGCAGATCGCCAGTAAAAACTACGCAATCTCCTATGGCTATTGCAATGAGTAATGCTGCAAAAACGTTTGAATTGCCTATTCCGCTCCGTGAAGAGCTGATCGTTATGATTAGTAATCTGCCTCGTGATCTGACTAAAGACGAGGCGAAAAGAATCAGTAATATTGTCGAGTCGTTTGCCGTACCTAATTCAGCAAGCGACTAAACAAAAAAGCCCTGCTTTCCAGCAGGGCTTTAGGGGGAAGAAAACGGATTTTCTTCCAGAGCACAGGTTAACTGTAACTCTTTTGCGTGAGAACTTAAGAATAGCGGTTAACCGGGGCATACACAAGGCTGGATAGGATTACAGCTGTGTATATGAACAGGATAAACGTCATGGCTACTGGATATTGCCCACGTTGTGGTAATTCTTGTGAAGTTATTTTCCGAGCTAACAAGAAAGACCCGTCAGGCAAAGTCATTTACCCTAAACGTGGTAAAGTTTTTGTCATCCCTCTCTGCAATGTTTGCAGCTGAGAAGACCGCTAATCAAACCCAGCTTCGGCTGGGTTTTTTCGTATCGTTTACAACCCTCCTCATAGGTTCTCCCGGATGAAATGAAAACCACGGGACGGTAACAGCGTGGAAAAAAAACTAATTTTTCGGTTTTAAGCGACATCATCATCTGGCTAATTTATTGATTTTGTTAGTTGATAAATTTCGAAGATGATGATTTGTATAATTAGTGTTCACCATCATGGATAAAGAGCTCAAAAACCTGCGGCTAAATATCAATCAGATAGCAGCCTTGACTGATTTGCACCGTCAAACCGGCACCGCACGCCTCTCCGATGTGCCACTGAGCGCCAGCCGTAACGAGTAATTTTAACGCTGATGCACTATGACAAAGCGAAACCCCGCGCCCGTATTTTCACCCTGGCACACCCTGATTAGACTTTCTCCACTCTTAGCTTTGTGAGAAATAACAGTGGCAGAAATTATTCCCTACACTCCCTCAGAACTCATCTCCGTAATCACTACGGCGGATAAAACTAAAACCAACCTTTTCCTGAGCCTGTTCTTCCGTCAGGAAGTAACTTCACCGGCGCGTGATATCGCTCTCGACCTGATTGATTCCTCTGACGTGCCTATGGCGGCGTTCTGCTCGCCTATGGTTGGCAGCCGTGTAATGCGTGACAAAGGCTACGAGACTAAATCATTCACTCCGGGCTACCTCAAGCCAAAAAAGAGATCGACGTTTCGAAACTTGTCCCACGCTGGCCGAGCGAGGTGATGACTGATATGTCAGGCAACCCGCAGGTTTCCGCTATATACGACCTTTTTCTGAGAGGGGTGGTGGTGGTTTTGTTGTTGCTGTTAACATTATGATTTAAATGAATAATCCAGGTTAAATACAACAACCTGTACAAAAAATAACGTTAAAGAGATGTGAAAAAAGATGCAGCATTTACTTAACAAAAAAACGATGGCTAAAAGCTGTGATGTCAGCGTCAGCGCGTTTGATAAATGGGGCGTGGAGCCTGCCCGGCGATAAGGGCGTGAGGCGTTCTACGACGTGGCCAGTGTCCTGCGTAACCGTCTGCTGAATGCGCAGCTGCGCCAGGCGGAGCCGGAACCCGTGGACGCTGACGACGAGGAGCTGCTTAAGGCTCGGATCCGGCTGACTAACGCCCAGGCTGATATGCATGAGCTGAAGACCAAGCGTAAGAACGGGAAGGTTATCGACACGGAGTTTATCATCTGGGCGCTTTCCCGGCTGGCCGGGGAAATCTCCTCAATTCTGGACGGCCTGCCGCTGACCATGGACCGCGCTTTTCCGCAGATGCCAGATAACCAGCTCGAGAGGCTGCGCAAAGAAATAGCCAAAGCGTCGAACCGTGCCGCCGGAGTGGGCGAACGTCTGCCGGAGCTGGCTGCTGAATACATCGCTACGTATCAAAGTGAGCAAGCTTAAAGTGTGAACCAGCTTGCAGGTCACTGAAAATGTTAAGTTCGCTAGTTGCTATTTGAGAAAAAGACCATATTTATTGTAATGACTAGTCAATCATAAGGTAATGGAAATGGCCGGACAATTAGATGAAGCAGCAAAACAAATTTTGGGTACTCTTTTGGCTGATTTCACCGATAGGGGATTGACCGCTCAAGATTTAAAAAAGGGATATGAAGGGCCTAACATTGAAGCTTTGGCTACTGCGGTATGTAGTGTTGCAGATTTCACCTCTGTTGATTTTGAGGTTGCATTTGGAGACCTTGAAAAAGCAAAGATGATAAAAACGGGTCCGATGGCCATGTACGATAATGATAGGAATAGTTCTGTTATTATCATCGCCTCTTATAGCAAACGAGAATTTGTTTATTTAACTGAAGCCGGTTATAAGGAGTCAAGAAAGGCACCTAATCGGCCGCAAAAAGTTCAGCGGATAGTAAATAATCTGACAATTACTGGCGGGCAATTCACTAACACTCAACTCGGACAAGGTGAGACTGTTTCTCAATCGTTAAATATTTCTACTGCGTCTGATTCCGAAATCGTTGCGAAACTGGTTTCTATCCTTGAAGCTCAGGGGAAGCCTATTAATTCCAGTCAGCGCGGGGATATTGCGGCTGCTGTAGCTGCAGCTAACGAAGGAGATGGGAAGGAAGCGAAATCGTTACTGGCTAAGGTTTGTGGCCCTGTATGGGAATCAGTACAACCGGTTATGTGGCCGATCGTTGGTGAGTTAGTGAAAAGAAGCCTGGGTCTTTAAAGCCGTCAGATTTATTTAAGCCGCGTTTGCGGCTTTTTTTACGTTTAGGTTCTAGGGCGTCGCTAGAGCGACCAAGCGATTATGACCCATTGGTCACTAAGTTTACCTGTAGAAAGTATCCCCGAAGTATCCCCAAGAAAAGCGAAAGGGCCGGAGATTTCTCTTCAGCCCTTGCTGTATCTGGTGGCCCCTGCTGGACTTGAACCAGCGACCAAGCGATTATGAGTCGCCTGCTCTAACCACTGAGCTAAGGGGCCGTGGCGGTGAATTATAAAGTAACTCCCCGCAGCAATCCAGCCATTCACACCTGCCTGCTGTTTTTATAAACAACGCATTATCAATCCTTTATACTTCCATAACGACGTATCAGTGGGAGTAAAGATGATCAACGACATTCTGGCCCCTGGCCTGCGGGTGGTGTTTTGCGGAATCAACCCGGGAAAGTCCTCGGCGCACACCGGCTTTCACTTCGCCCATCCGGGCAATCGCTTCTGGAAGGTGATCTACCAGGCCGGGTTTACCGACAGGTTACTCAAGCCTGAAGAGGAGCAGCACCTGCTGGACACGCGCTGCGGCATAACCATGCTGGTCGAGCGGCCGACGGTACAGGCGAGCGAGGTCAACCTGCATGAACTGCGCAGCGGCGGGCGGGAGCTGGTGAAGAAGATTGAAGACTATCAGCCCGCCGCGCTGGCGATCCTCGGTAAGCAGGCCTACGAGCAGGCGTTCAGCCAGCGCGGGGCTAAGTGGGGTAAGCAGAGCATCACCATTGGCGTTACGCAGGTGTGGGTGTTGCCGAATCCTAGCGGGCTCAACAGAGCGACGCTGGATAAGCTGGTGGAGGCCTACAGGGAGCTGGATGAGGCGCTGATGGTGCGGGGGCTTTAGCTCCTTTGCTGCTTGATGCCCTTACCCTGGCCCTCTCCCGCAGGGAGAGGGAATAACAAAAAAAAAGCTCCCGATTGGGAGCTTTTTGCTGTTTACCAGGATTAGTCGTCCAGGAAGCTACGCAGCACTTCAGAGCGGCTTGGATGACGCAGCTTACGCAGCGCCTTCGCTTCGATCTGACGGATACGTTCGCGGGTCACGTCGAACTGTTTACCCACTTCTTCCAGCGTGTGGTCGGTGTTCATATCGATACCGAAACGCATACGCAGCACTTTCGCTTCACGGGCGGTCAGGCCAGCCAGAACGTCGTGCGTGGCGGCACGCAGGCTCTCGGTAGTAGCCGAGTCCAGCGGCAGCTCGAGGGTGGTATCCTCGATGAAATCCCCCAGATGCGAATCTTCATCATCACCGATCGGTGTTTCCATGGAGATTGGCTCTTTGGCAATCTTCAGCACTTTACGGATCTTGTCTTCCGGCATCAGCATGCGCTCGGCCAGCTCTTCCGGCGTCGGCTCGCGGCCCATCTCCTGCAGCATCTGGCGGGAGATACGGTTGAGCTTGTTGATGGTCTCAATCATATGAACCGGAATACGGATGGTGCGTGCCTGGTCCGCGATAGAGCGGGTGATCGCCTGACGGATCCACCATGTCGCGTAAGTAGAGAACTTATAACCACGACGGTATTCAAACTTATCTACCGCTTTCATCAGACCGATGTTGCCTTCCTGAATCAGATCCAGGAACTGCAGACCGCGGTTGGTGTATTTCTTAGCTATAGAGATAACCAGACGCAAGTTCGCCTCAACCATCTCTTTCTTCGCACGGCGCGCTTTCGCTTCACCGATGGACATACGACGGTTGATGTCTTTGACCTGCTCGATGGTCAGGCCGGTCTCTTCTTCAATTTGCTGCAGCTTCTGCAGACCGCGATAGACATCGTCCTTCACGTCGTGCAGTTTTTCAGACCACGGCTTGTTCATCGCAATAGCCGCGTTGAACCAGGTTTCGCTGGTTTCGTTGCCGGTGAAGAGGGTGATGAAGTTCTTCTTCGGCATTTTGCACTGCTCAACGCACAGCTTCATGATGATGCGTTCCTGGGTGCGTACGCGATCCATCATCACGCGCATGCTGTTTACCAGGTAGTCGAACTGTTTTGGCACCAGGCGGAACTGTTTGAACACTTCAGACAGCTTCAGGATCTCTTCCTGAGCGGCGGCATGGCTGCGGCCTTTCGCTTTGATGGTGTCACGCGTTACTTCGTACTGGGTACGCAGCTCGGCAAACTTCTCGCGCGCCAGTTCCGGGTCGATGCTGTTGTCATCGTCCGCGCTGTCGTCGTCTTCTTCCTCATCTTCATCTTCGTCGTCATCCATCTCTTCCTGAGACAGCTCAGAACCGACGTGAGTGGCGGTAGGCGCCATATCTTCTTCAGCGTTCGGGTCAACAAAACCGGTGATCAGGTCAGACAGGCGCGCTTCTTCCGCTTCAACGCGATCGTACTGCTCCAGCAGATAGGTAATCGCTTCCGGGTATTCGGCAACAGAGCACTGAACCTGGTTGATCCCGTCTTCGATGCGTTTTGCGATGTCAATTTCGCCTTCGCGGGTCAACAGTTCAACGGTACCCATTTCGCGCATGTACATGCGGACCGGGTCAGTGGTACGCCCGATTTCAGATTCCACGCTGGACAGGACCTGTGCAGCAGCTTCTTCCGCATCTTCGTCAGTGTTGTTGGAGGTTTCAGCCAGCAACAGATCATCGGCATCCGGTGCTTCTTCCATCACCTGAATGCCCATGTCATTGATCATTTGGATGATGTCTTCGATCTGGTCTGAATCGACGATATCTTCCGGCAGATGGTCATTGACCTCGGCATAGGTCAGATAGCCTTGCTCCTTACCGCGTTGGACAAGAAGTTTCAGCTGTGACTGCGGGTTTTGCTCCATAAGACGGTATCCACACTTAATTCGTTTGATTGGTGTCGGCGATGGTGCTGCCAACCTTTAAAGCGAGGGCGTACTTATATTTTTGCCGCTGCCTCTCAGTGCGGCTGCCGGGGGCTTCCCGATCGATATTCGGCACTTAAGCCGTTAAATTTTTTATTTCTTCGCCAGTTCCTGGTTAATCATCCAGAGCTCCCGGCGTTCTTCGCTGCTTAAGCCATGGGTGCGCTCGCGAGCTATCAACTCTTCCTGGCGCAACTCAAGCATCGAATCAAACATATGGTTGAGCGAGTCGGTGAACGTTTTTTCTGCAATTTCCTTATCTGCTATATCGTCCCACATCGACAGTTTTTCAAGGGTAGCGGCCTCTTTTGTGCCGCGATAATGCTCTAAAAGTTGTCCGGTGGTCAGACCTGGCTGAGACAAACAAGTGTTGACCAGTTCTGAAAATAAGCCAAGTCCGGGCAACTTTTCGTGGTTCAAACCCGCCAGCGACGGCACTTGCGGAGCAAGTTCGGGGTTTTGCACCAGTAACCCTATCAGTATACGCATGGTTGTGCGTTTTAGCTGAGGCGCGGGGCGAACCGTGCCGTTTTCAGCCTGTTTAGGCATTAAACGTTCAAGCTGGCTGTCATCCAGGATACCGAGCTTGTTGCCTAACTCCTGACGCAGATAGATGCGCAGCGTTTCGCCGGGCACCTGGCTGATTAACGGCAGCGCCAGGGTACTGAGCTGCGCGCGCCCGTCAGGGGTACTCAAATCCACCTGCGGCATCAGGCTGTTAAACAGAAACGTCGAGAGCGGCTGTGCCTGCTCCATCCGCGCTTCGAATGCCGCTTTGCCCTCTTTACGCACCAGCGTATCCGGGTCTTCACCGTCGGGCAGGAACATAAAGCGTAGCTGACGTCCGTCGGTCATATACGGCAGCGCGGTTTCCAGCGCTCGCCAGGCGGCGTCGCGTCCGGCTCGGTCACCGTCGTAACAGCAGATGACGTTGTTGGTCACCCTGAACAGCAGTTGAATATGATCGGCAGTGGTGGACGTACCTAACGACGCAACCGCGTAGTTAATGTCGTACTGCGCCAGCGCAACGACGTCCATATAGCCTTCGACGACCAGCAGACGCGGAGGTTCCGCATTGTCCTGCTGCGCCTCATAAAGACCGTACAACTGGCGGCCCTTATGGAAAATATCGGTTTCCGGAGAGTTGAGGTATTTCGGCAGGGCATCACCCAGCACGCGACCACCAAAACCAATTACCCGGCCACGCTTGTCGCGGATCGGGAACATCACCCGTTCACGGAAGCGGTCGTAGCTTCGTCCCTGGTCGTTAGTGACCAGCATGCCTGCGTCGATGAGGGATTTACGATCTTCGCTATTGCCGCCAAAACGCTTTAACACGTTGTCCCAGCCGGGCGGGGCGTAACCAATAGCGAAACGCGCAATCACATCGTCGCTCAGTCCGCGCTTGTTCAGATACTGACGCGCAGGCTCAGCCGCAGAGTGCTTAAGAGACTGTTGGTAAAACGAATTCAGGCCATCCATCAGTTGATACAGCGTTTGCCGCTGATGGCGCTCGATCTGACTTGGCCCACTGCCTGCTTCATACGGCACTTCAAGATTATGCATCGCCGCCAGTTCTTCGACGGTTTCAACGAACTCGAGCTTGTCGTAGTTCATTAAAAAATCGACGGCATTACCGTGTGCGCCACAGCCGAAGCAATGGTAAAACTGCTTTTCACCGTTTACGGTGAAGGAGGGGGTTTTTTCGTTATGGAACGGACAGCACGCATGGTAGTTCTTGCCCTGCTTTTTCAGCTTTACCCGCGCGTCGATGAGATCGACGATGTCGGTTCTGGCGAGCAGGTCATTGATGAAAACGCGTGGGATTCTTCCGGCCATATGCCCCAAAAATTTAAGCGACTTATAAACGAAAACAAGCCGCGCATTCCTTCCGGAAGCACGGCCTTACGACTACTACTCTGTCTGTCAATTGAGGGCGTTGGCCCTCAACAGATTAGTACAGACGAGTACGGCGTGCGTTTTCGCGAGCCAGTTTCTTCGCGTGACGTTTCACAGCGGAAGCTTTAGCGCGCTTACGTTCGGTCGTTGGTTTTTCATAAAACTCACGACGACGAACTTCAGCCAGAACACCTGCTTTCTCGCATGAACGTTTGAAGCGACGCAGTGCTACGTCGAACGGCTCGTTTTCACGTACTTTAATTACCGGCATGTAACTCTCACCTTTAATAAATTCGGTTTGCCGCTGGCATCAACGCCAGCTTATTTCAAAATGGTGCGGAATTTTACTGCAAATGCTGCTGCTTTGTAAAGCACCGATGCGATTTTGAAAGGGACTTTAATAAGGGTGAGGAGTATACACGAGCCTTCTTCCTGGGGCGAACAAAGTTTTACATCAACCCGCCCAGGCTCTACACTGCGCGGTATTGAAACGAGGTAAAACAAGTCATGCGTGTACTGGGTATTGAAACATCCTGCGATGAAACCGGCATCGCCATTTACGACGACGAAAAAGGGCTTCTGGCCAACCAGCTGTATAGTCAGGTGAAATTGCACGCTGACTACGGCGGCGTCGTACCTGAACTGGCCTCTCGTGACCACGTGCGTAAAACGGTTCCCCTGATTCAGGCGGCGCTGAAAGAGGCCGGATTAAGCTCAACCGATATTGACGCCGTAGCCTATACCGCCGGTCCGGGCCTGGTCGGCGCGCTGCTGGTCGGCGCAACGGTGGGGCGTTCGCTGGCCTTCGCGTGGGACGTTCCCGCCATTCCGGTTCACCACATGGAAGGGCATCTTCTGGCACCGATGCTGGAAGAGAATCCGCCCGAATTCCCGTTCGTGGCGCTGCTGGTCTCCGGTGGGCATACCCAGCTGATTAGCGTAACGGGTATTGGCAAGTACGAGCTGCTGGGCGAGTCGATCGATGACGCCGCCGGTGAAGCCTTCGATAAAACCGCCAAGCTGCTGGGCCTGGACTACCCTGGCGGCCCGATGCTCTCTAAAATGGCGTCGCAGGGAACGGAAGGGCGCTTTGTCTTCCCGCGCCCGATGACCGACCGTCCGGGGCTGGATTTCAGCTTCTCCGGGCTGAAAACCTTCGCGGCGAATACTATCCGCAATAACGACAACGACGAGCAGACCCGCGCCGATATCGCCCGCGCGTTTGAAGACGCGGTGGTGGATACGCTGATGATCAAGTGCAAGCGTGCGCTGGATCAGACCGGGTTTAAGCGCCTGGTGATGGCGGGCGGCGTCAGCGCCAACCGCACGCTGCGTGCGAAGCTTGCGGAAATGATGCAAAAGCGTCGCGGGGAAGTGTTCTACGCGCGTCCGGAATTCTGTACCGATAACGGGGCGATGATCGCTTACGCCGGTATGGTGCGCCTGAATGCGGGGGCAACGTCCGACCTGAGCGTGTCCGTGCGTCCGCGCTGGCCGCTGGCGGAACTGCCTGAGGCGTAACCCCCTCACCCTAACCCTCTCCCCTGTACGGTC
>NZ_JADBQK010000015.1:391-81170 GCF_014895885.1 Enterobacter cloacae complex sp. P17RS | reverse complement strand
TGTCTACCATGTCCCCGAACAAGTGTTCACTATGTCCCCGGACCGTACACCCACAGGGAGAGGGGGAAGTCACTGCCTGTATCAGAATCTTGTGTTTACGCTCATATACCAGGTGCGACCCGGTTCATTATACGTATACGCACCCGCACCGTACATATACGCGCCGGTTGTCGCGTTCCCCGTGGTCTGGGCATTACCCGCGCGCCACTGGCGCTTGTCGAAGACGTTGTCTACGCCGCCGGTCAGGCTGACGTTTTTTGTCACGTCCCAGGTGGCGCTCAGGCCAACGATGCTGTACGGGCTGACCTCGTCTTTCTCAGACCCGGTCACCGGCTGGCCTTTGTAGTTGTACTTCTTCGGCTGCTGCTTGCCGTACCAGGTGAAGGTCGACTGCAATGATACATCCTGGTGCACCTGCCAGCTCAGGGTTGAGTTGAGCGTGTATTCCGGGATGATCGACAGACGGTCGCCGGTCTCCTTGTTCTTGCTTTGCAGCATATAGGTGATGTTATTGGTCCAGTTGATGGTGTCGCTGACCGGCACGTTCAGGGAGCCTTCCAGGCCTTCCACCACCGCCTTCGGCACGTTTTCCCACTGGTAGATATCGGTGGTGACTTTACCGGTGGAGGTCTGGCCAATCGGCGCGTAGCCCGCTTCAATCTTGTTGCGGTAGTCGTTGCGGAACCAGGTCACGCCCGCCAGCCAGCCGTCGCGTTTCCACTCCAGGCCAATCTCTTTGTTGATGCTGGTTTCCGCTTTCAGATCGTCGTTACCCATCATGTAGCAGCCCACGCCGTCGGAACTGGCGTAGCAGCCCTGGCCTTTACTGTACAACAGGTAGTTCGGGTTGGTCTGGTACAGGCTTGGCGCTTTGTAGGCACGCGCGATGCCCATCTTCAGGGTGAAGTCATCCCCCAGACCCTGCGACAGGTTCAGGGACGGGCTCCAGTTATTGCCCACGATGGTGTGGTGGTCGAAGCGCAGGGCAGGGGTCAGCATGGTGCTGTCGGTCAGCTCCATGTTGTTCTCAGCGAACAGGGAGAAGATCTCCGCTGACGTGTACGGGCTACGGTCTTCGCTCATGCCCGGGATGGTGCCACCCTGTTGGGTTTGCGAGAAGGAGGTCGAATCCTTCATCCGCTGCTGGTTCCACTCGGTGCCGAGCGTCAGGTTCTGGTTCACAATGAAATCAATCGGCAGGTTGATTTCGCTGTGCAGCATCACGTCGGCCAGATCGGTGTCGGTGAATTTATTGCTGTTGAACAGGCCTTCCGTACCGCCCGCCAGCCCTTCGCCCAGGCGGGAGTTGCGGGTGTGTTCGTACTGCGCCCAGTTGCTGGTGGTAATGCCGTTGTCCCAGCCGCCGTTCCAGGTCACGGCGAAGTTCTGGCGATAAATACGGTTCGTCTCTTTGCCGTAGTTCTTCTTCACCAGCGCGTTGTCGTTGTTGGTGTTTTGCGTGTCACCCGCATAGAGGTTGTTCTGGCGGCTGTAGCCCGCTTCAAACTCCAGCGACTGCATCGGCGCGAAGTCCCAGCGCACCACGCCGTTGATGTCTTTGTTCTCTACACCCTCGCGGCCCGCGGGCAGGGTGTTGGCGTAGGCTCCGGTACGCTCAGACTGGTGGCCCTGGTTGATGTCCCACGCGTCGGCCTGAGTCTTATCCAGGTTACCGAACATGCGGAAGCTGAAGTCGCCGCCCAGCGGGCCGCTCAGGCTGAAGTTGGTGCGTTTGGTGGAACCTTCATCCTTGTGTTCAGGCGCATTCAGGTAGGTGTTCCAGGAGCCGTGCCACTGGTCGTCGAACTTTTTGGTGATGATGTTCACCACGCCGCCCGCCGCGCCGTTGCCGTAGCGTGCAGCGGCCGGGCCTCGAATGACCTCGATGCGCTCGATCATCTCCGGCGGTACCCAGCCGGTATCGCCGCGGGTGTCACGCTCGCCGCGCCAGCCCAGGCGGATGGAGTTGCGGCTGGTGACGGGCTTGCCGTCGATCAGGATCAGGGTGTTTTCCGGGCCCATGCCGCGAATATCGATCTGACGGTTGTTCCCGCGCTGGCCGCTGGTGGAGTTCCCGGTCAGGTTAACGCCCGGCATGGTGCGGATGATTTCCGCCACGTCCCGCGCAGGCGGGTTTTTGCGGATCTCATCGGCGGTGATGGTCGACACGCCAGGCGCCTGCAAATTCTGCTCGGCGGCGGTGATCACCATCGTGTCTTCGTGCTGCGCAGAGGCGGCGTTGTCGTCTGCCATGGCGGGCAGCGCGACGCCATAAATCCCTAAATTGACCAGCAAGGCCAGAGAGTGAATCTTCTTATTCATTGTACGTCCCGCTTTTATGGTTATTTATGAACGCGCTTCCCACAGCGCGGGCAATACGCTATTGCAAATGCAAATAGTTATCAATAATATTATCAATAAAATTTGCTCTGAAACAAAAAATATTGCTAAACATGGGGTTATAAGGGTGACGGCGTTAACAACCGGAAGTGAAGCGTGGTGGCAGTCGAAAAACGGGCCGGAAT
Organism: Enterobacter cloacae complex sp. P17RS; assembly: GCF_014895885.1. Taxonomy (NCBI): domain Bacteria; kingdom Pseudomonadati; phylum Pseudomonadota; class Gammaproteobacteria; order Enterobacterales; family Enterobacteriaceae; genus Enterobacter; species Enterobacter cloacae complex sp. P17RS. The sequence goes on along the minus strand of NZ_JADBQK010000015.1, from coordinate 78,645 downwards.
GGCAACGTCATGAGGAAAACTATCGCGTCACATTCTGGTGGCGGGACCCGGCAGGAACCCAGCAGACCTCAACGGTTAAACGCGTCTGGCTCTACGTAACCGGCGTGACCGACCACCATCAGAATGCCCGCCCGCAATCGCTTGAACGCATTCCCGATACCGACGTCTGGCAGTGGCAGGGGGAGTTCAGCCCCGAATGGCGCGGCAGCTACTGTTTTATCCCCTCCAAGAACGAAAACGATTTTGCCGATGCAGTATTTGAAGGCGAGCAGCCGGACCGCATGGCGCTGCGCGAAGGCTGGCGCAAGCTGCTGCCTCACGCGGTTTCAGACCCGCTGAATGCGCAGAGCTGGCGCGGCGGGCGCGGGCACGCCGTCTCGGCGCTGGAAATGCCGGAGGCGCCCGTACAGCCGGGCTGGAACCATCCCGATATGCCCTTCAACGCGCCCATTTGCATTGAGTGGGAAAGCGCACGCCTGAAAAATCGCCGTCGCGTCTGGATTTTCACCGCCGGCGGGGACGACCGGGAACGTCCGCTGGCGGTGCTGCTCGACGGGCAGTTCTGGGCGGAAAGCATGCCGGTCTGGCCTGCGCTGGCGTCGCTCACCGCCGAGCGCAACCTGCCGCCTGCGGTCTATGTCTTAATCGATGTTATTAATATGGAGCACCGTAACCGCGAGCTACCGTGCAATCGCGACTTCTGGCTGGCGGTGCAGGAAGAACTTTTCCCCCTTGTCCAACAACGCGCGCCGTTTAGCGACCGCGCCGACCGTACGGTGGTCGCAGGGCAAAGCTTTGGCGGTCTCTCCTCCCTTTATGCCGCACTGCACTGGCCGCAGCGTTTTGGCTGCGTGCTCAGCCAGTCCGGCTCCTACTGGTGGCCGCACCGCGGCGGGCAGCAGGACGGGCTGTTAATCGAACAACTTAAAACCGGCGAAATATCCCCTCGCGGGCTACGCATCCTTCTTGAAGCCGGGCGCAACGAGCCGCTTATATTGCGCGCAAACAAGGCGATCCTCGCCGAACTACACACTCAGCAACCGGTTATCTGGCGTCAGGTTGACGGCGGACACGATGCGCTTTGCTGGCGCGGTGGGCTGACGCAGGGGCTGATGACCCTCTGGCAGCCGCTCATTCACTAACGGAGTCTGTATGGAATTCAGCAATCCTTTCGATAATCCGCAAGGACAGTTCGCCATTTTGCAAAATGAGCAGGGGCAGTACAGCCTGTGGCCGCAGCAGTGCGAATTGCCCGCGGGCTGGCGCGTGGTCTGCGAGCCGCACTCTCAGGAGGCGTGCCAGCAGTGGCTGGCGCAACGCTGGCAGACGCTTGAGCCGTCCTCTTTTGCGGGGGAGCGCGCATGAACCGTCTTCCTCTCGTCGCCGCCCAGCCGGGTATCTGGATGGCAGAGCAGCTTTCCTCGCTGCCAAACGCCTGGAGCGTGGCGCACTACACCGAGCTGAAAGGGAATATCGACGCGCCGCTGTTGGCTAACGCCATCGCCGAGGGCATGATGCAGGCCGATACCCTGCGCACGCGTTTCGCTGAAGATAACGGCGAGGTCTGGCAGTGGGTCGATGAGACCCTGATCCTGCCGGAGCCGTCCATCGTTCGCGTTGATTCTCACGACGCCGCCGTGGCGCTGATGGAAGCCGATCTCAGCCAGGATCTGCGCGTGGACAGCGGTCAGCCGCTCGCTTTCCATCAGCTGATTCAGGTCGGTGACAACCGCTGGTACTGGTATCAGCGCTATCATCATCTGGTGGTAGATGGCTTTAGTTTCCCGGCGATTACCCGCCAGATCGCCGCGATTTACGCTGCCTGGAAGAAAGGGGAACCCACCCCAGCCTCACCGTTTACTCCGTTCGCCGAGGTCGTTGACGAGTATCAGCGCTATCGCGACAGCGAGGCCTGGCAGCGCGACGGTGCTTTCTGGGCCGGGCAGCGCAAACAGCTTCCTCCTCCGGTCTCGCTCTCCTCCGCGCCGCTGCCGGGACGCGCCGCCACTACCGACATCCTGCGCCTGAAAATTGCAATGGACGCTCGCGCCTTTAGCCAGCTGGCGCAGGCAGCCGGGCAGGCACAGCGCACCGATCTGGCGCTTGCGCTGGTGGCGCTGTGGCTGGGCCGCCTCACCGGACGGCTGGACTACGCCGCCGGGTTTATCTTTATGCGCCGCATGGGGTCCGCCGCGCTGACCGCAACCGGCCCGGTGCTTAACGTCCTGCCGCTGGCGGTGAATATTAATCCGCTTGAGAGCCTGCCGGAGCTGGCGCTGCGCCTGGCGAACCAGCTGAAAAAGATGCGCCGACATCAGCGCTACGACGCCGAGCAGATCGTGCGCGACAGCGGGCGGGCCGCAGGGGACGAACCCTTGTTTGGGCCGGTGCTGAACGTGAAGGTGTTTGATTATCAGCTGGATATTGACGGCGTGGAGGCCATCACCCACACGCTGGCGACCGGCCCGGTGAACGATCTGGAGCTGGCGCTGTTCCCGGACGAGCAGGGCGGATTAAGCATAGAGATCCTCGCCAACAGGCAGCGTTACGACGACGCGACGCTGAAGCGCCACGTTTCGCGCCTGAACGCGATGCTGGCGCAGTTTGCCGCGAACCCTGACCTGCGCTGTGGCGACGTGGAAACCGTATCAGAGCAGGAATACGCCCGGCTGGCGCGCATCAACGATACCGGCCTGGCGCTGCCCTCCACCACGCTGGCGGATCTGGTGGCGGAGCAGGCGAGCAAAACGCCGGACGCTCCCGCGCTGGCGGATGCCCATATTGAGCTGAACTACCGCCAGATGCGCGAGCAGGTGGTCGCGCTGGCAAACCTGCTGCGCGCGCGCGGCGTGAAGCCGGGCGACAGCGTAGCGGTGGCGCTTCCGCGTTCGGTGTTCCTGACCCTGGCGCTGCACGGCATTGTTGAAGCCGGCGCCGCCTGGCTGCCGCTGGATACCGGCTACCCGGACGATCGTCTGCGGATGATGCTGGAGGACGCGAAACCGTCGCTCCTCATTACCACCGACGCGCAGCTTCCGCGCTTTAACGATCTGCCGATACCTTCGTTTAGTTACAACATGCTATTGCCAACCACAGGCGCTGAACCTCTGCGTCTGGCGAAACCGGAGCAGACCGCGTACATCATCTTTACCTCGGGTTCAACGGGACGCCCGAAAGGGGTGATGGTGGGGCATACCGCCATCGTTAACCGCCTGAAGTGGATGCAGGATCATTATCCACTGGCGGCGCATGACGTCGTGGCGCAGAAAACGCCGTGCAGCTTTGACGTGTCGGTGTGGGAGTTCTGGTGGCCGTTTATCGCCGGGGCAAAGCTGGTGATGGCCGAGCCGGACGCGCACCGCGATCCGCAGGCGATGCAGAGCTTCTTCGCAGAATATGGCGTAACCACCACCCACTTCGTGCCGTCGATGCTGGCGGCATTTGTCGCCTCGCTGACGCCGGAAAACGTCGACTGTTGCAGGACGCTGAAGCAGGTGTTCTGTAGCGGCGAGGCGCTGCCAACGGCGCTGTGCCGCGAATGGGAGCAGCTCACTCATGTACCGCTGCACAACCTCTACGGCCCAACCGAAGCGGCGGTGGACGTGAGCTGGTATCCTGCTTACGGCCCGGAGCTGGCAGCAGTGGAGGGCAACAGCGTGCCGATCGGCTTCCCGGTGTGGAATACGGGGCTGCGCATTCTGGACGCGATGATGCGCCCGGTGCCGTTCGGCGTGGCGGGCGATCTGTATCTCACCGGCATTCAGCTGGCACAGGGGTATCTGGGACGGCCCGACCTCACCGCCAGCCGCTTTATTGCCGATCCGTTTGCCCCAGGCGAGCGGATGTATCGCACCGGAGACGTTGCCCGCTGGCTGGACAACGGGGCGGTGGAATATCTGGGCCGCAGCGATGACCAGCTGAAAATCCGCGGTCAGCGCATTGAGCTGGGCGAAATCGACCGGGCGATGCTGTCGCTGACGGACGTGGCCCAGGCCGTGGCGCATGCGTGCGTGTTCAATCAGGCTGCGGCAACGGGCGGCGATGCCCGCCAGCTGGTGGGGTACGTGGTTTCTGAATCCGGTTTACCGCTGGATCGCGACGCGCTGCTGGACTCGCTCAGGGCACAGCTGCCGCCGCATATGGTGCCGGTGGTGCTGCTGCAAATCAGCGCGCTGCCGCTGAGCGCCAACGGCAAGCTGGATCGCAAGGCGCTGCCGCTGCCGGAGCTGACCAGCAAAACCTCCGGTCGCGCACCCGAGACGCAAACCGAAGCCGCCGTGGCGCAGGCGTTTTCTGCGCTGCTGGGCTGCGAAGTGAACGATATCGACGCCGACTTCTTTGCCCTTGGCGGCCACTCGCTGCTGGCGATGCGCCTCGCGGCTCAGCTCGGCCGTGCGTTCAGCCGCAAGGTCACGCCGGGGCAGATTATGGTCGCCTCGACGGTCGGCAAGCTCAGCGCGTTGCTGGACTCGCAGATGAGCGACGAACAGGCGCAGCGTCTGGGGTATGAAACCCTTTTGCCGCTGCGTGAAAGCAACGGCCCGACGCTGTTCTGCTTCCATCCGGCGTCCGGCTTTGCCTGGCAGTTCAGCGTCCTGGCACGCTACCTCAGCCCGCGCTGGTCCATCATCGGCATTCAGTCGCCGCGGCCAAACGGCCCGATGCAGCAGTGCGCGGATCTCGATGGGGTGATCGAACATCACCTTAAAACGCTGCGTAAGCAGCAGCCGCACGGGCCGTATTACCTGTTCGGCTATTCGCTCGGCGGCACGCTGGCGCAGGGCATTGCGGCGCGCCTGCGCGAGCAGGGCGAAGCGGTGGCGTTCCTTGGCCTGCTGGATACCTGGCCGCCGGAAAGCCAGAACTGGGCGGAGAAAGAGGCAAACGGCCTTGACCCGGAAGTGCTGGCGGAGATCGAGCGCGAGCGTCAGGCGTTTATCGCCGCTCAGCAGGGACAGGGCTCCAGCGAATTGTTTAATACTATTGAAGGCAACTACGCGGACGCGGTGCGGTTGCTCACCACCGCGCACAGTTCACGCTTTGACGGTAAGGCGACGCTGTTTGTTGCCGAACGTACCCGAACGATGGATCCGCATACGGCCTGGGCGCCGTGGGTGGGCGAGCTGGAGGTCTACAGCCAGGACTGCGCCCACGTGGATATCATTTCACCGCAGGCGTTTGAAAAGATTGGGCCGGTACTGAAGGAAATTTTAGCATAGTGCAAATGCCCGGTGGCGCTGCGCTTACCGGGCCTACGGGAGCTGAATGTAGGCCGGGTAAGGCGTAGCCGCCACCCGGCTATTACCGCCGACCTAACGGCACCACCAGCGGCGTACCCGCCACCGGATCGTCAATAATCATGCAGCGCATGCCGTAGATCCGCGCGATCAGCTCTGGCGTCACAATCTCCTTCGGCGCGCCCTGCGCCACAATCTCGCCGTCGCGCAGCGCAATCAGATGCGTGGCGTAGCGGCACGCCTGGTTTAAATCATGCAGTACCGCCGCCAGGGTATACCCCTGCGTGCGGTTCAGCTCGCTCAGCAGCTCCAGCAGGTCAATCTGATGGCTGATGTCCAGCCAGGTCGTCGGCTCGTCCAGCAGCATAATGGCGGTCTCCTGCGCCAGCACCATCGCGATCCACGCCCGCTGTCGCTGTCCGCCGGAGAGGGTATCCACGCTTTGCTGAGCCAGATCGGTGATGCCCGTTGCCTCCATCGCGCGCTTCACGGCCTCGTCGTCCTCTTTGCGCCAGCGGGTAAACAGCGGCTGGTGTGGGTAGCGCCCGCGCGAGACCAGCTCCTGCACCGTGATATCTCCCGGCGTGGTGGCGTTTTGCGCCAGCAGCCCGATGCGCCTGGCCACCTCTTTGCTGGCGAAGCGCTGGATCTGCTCCCCGTCGAGGAATACGCTGCCCTCTGTCGGCGACATCAGGCGGCTCAGGGTGCGCAGCAGGGTTGATTTGCCGCAGCCGTTCGGACCGATAATCGCGGTGAAGTGGCCGTCCGGAATGGCGACGGTTAAATCACGGGCAATGATTTTTTTGCCATAGCCGAGGGTCAAGTTTTCGCCGCGCAAGCGGGTTGTTGAATCTGTCATTTCTTGCGTGACTCCTGAACGAGCAAGACGATGAGGTAAATCCCGCCGAGGCTGACGGTCACCACGCCCACCGGAAGTTGATAAGGCATAAACAGCTGCTGGGCGCAGAGATCGGCGGCCAGCAGCAGCATCGCACCGCACAGGGCAGCCTGGGTCAAGCCCCAGCGCGCGGTGCCGCTAAGACGCCGCGCGATGTGCGGCGCGACAAGGGCAATAAACGAGATCGGCCCGGCGATGGCGGTGGAGGCGGCGGTCAGCAGTACCGCCACCAGCATCAGCATCAGACGCGAGCGCTCAACGCTCACGCCCAGCGCGCAGGCGCTGTCGTCGCCCATCTCCAGCAGGCGCATCCGGCGTACCAGCAGCAGGGCGCCGAAAAACATCAGCAAAATCAGCGGCGCGGCGGGCCAGGTTTTGCCCCACGTCAGGCCATTAAGTGAGCCGGCGTACCACAGCCCGGCGGAGAGCGCGGTTTCCAGAGACGCCTGCAACAAAAGCCAGGTGTTAAACGCCATCAGCATCGCGCGGATGCCGATCCCGATAATGATCAGCCGGAAGGTGTCAATGCCGTTGCGCCAGGCCAGGGCCCAGATAAGCAGCGAGGTCAGAATGCCGCCCGCCATCGCCGTAAAGGTAATGGCCGTCAGATGCTGCCCGAACAGCACCATCGCCACCAGCACGCCGCTCCACGCGCCGGTATTCAGGCCCATCACGTCCGGGCTGCCGAGGGGGTTACGCATCAGCGACTGGAAAATCGCGCCGCTGACGCCGAGCGCCGCGCCCACCAGGATCGCCATCGCCACGCGCGGCAGTCGCCATTCGGTGACCACCATGGTGATGTTACGCGGCGCGCTGCCGGTGAGGGCGTGAAAGACTTGCGCGAAATCAAGCGTTACGGCACCGCTTTGCAGGCTCCAGACCGCCAGCAGAGTAATGGCGATAGCCAGCAGGAAGATGCTGGTGAGTAAACGACGGGAAGGAGCCATCATGCGCTACCTCCGCGTCTGCGACGTACCAGGAAGATCAGCACCGGCGCGCCGATAAACGCGCTCACCACCGAGACGCGCAGCTCGCCGGGCACCAGCAGGCGGCCCAGCACGTCGGCAAACAGCAGCAGGGCAGGAGTGGCCAGCAGCGTGACCGGCAGCGACCAGCGGTGGTCCGACCCCACCAGCCAGCGCGCCATGTGCGGCATCATCAGGCCGATAAAGGCGATCGGACCGACCACGGCGGTTGCGCTGCCGCTCAGCACGGTGATAGCGAGCAGGCCAGTCAGCTGCGTGCGCGCCACGCGATTGCCGAGGGCGGTCGCGGTATCGCTGCCGAGGCTCAGGCTGTTCAGCGACCGGCTTAAACACAGCGCCACGACGGCGGCGATAATGACCGGGATTGCCACCACGTTTAAGGTTTCAAGGGTGCGGATATCCAGCGAACCGGCCTGCCAGAAGCGCAGCTGGTCGTAGACGTCCGGGTTGAGCAGGGCGATGCCGCTGGACAAGCCTTCCAGCACCGCGGCCAGCGCCACGCCTGCCAGGGTTAAGCGTACCGGGCTGAGCTGCCCGCCGCCCTGGCTGCCGGTAAACGCGACCACCAGCGAGGCGGCCAGCGCGCCGCAGAAGGCCATCGCCAGCTGTTCAGAGGGTGACGTCAACCCGAACAGCGCTGCGCCGAGCACGATGGCAAAGCTGGCGCCGGAGTTGACGCCGAGAATGCCGGGGTCCGCCAGCGGGTTACGGGTAAGGGTTTGCATCAGGGCACCCGCAAGGCCGAGCGCGCCACCGGCCAGCAGTCCGGCAAGAGTGCGGGGCAGGCGGGCGTCGAGCACGATGGTGCAGTCCGCGCTCTGACAGGTTCCGGAGAGCGCATCAACGATAACGGACGCGGGTAGCGGCTTCGCGCCGACCAGCAGGCTGAGTGCAATCGCAAGGATTAGCAGTAGCAATAATACGGGCACGGCAATGGCGCGCACCGCAGAAGAGGAAAACGACATAGCAACATCCATGATTTGATAATGATAGTGATTATCGTTATCTATCTTATTTGGCTATGTTAGCATGTGCGCCCATGGAATGGGTAGAAATAGACTCAAGGCTTTGTCATGAATCAAAAATCCTGGCTGCTTAACCTCAGCCTGTTGAAAACGCACCCGGCGTATCGCGCCGTTTTTATCGCTCGCTTTATCTCCATTTTGTCCCTCGGCCTGCTCGGCGTCGCCGTGCCGGTACAGATCCAGACTATGACGCACTCCAGCTGGCTGGTGGGGCTATCCGTCACCTTAACCGGCGGGGCGATGTTTATCGGCCTGATGGTCGGCGGCGTGCTGGCGGATCGCTACGAGCGTAAGAAGCTGATCCTGCTGGCGCGCGGCACCTGCGGGGTGGGCTTTATCGGGCTGTGTCTGAACGCCATGCTGCCGGAGCCGTCGCTGATGGCGATTTATGCCCTTGGCCTGTGGGACGGTTTTTTCGCCTCGCTCGGCGTGACGGCGCTGCTGGCGGCAACGCCCGCGCTGGTGGGCCGCGAGAACCTGATGCAGGCGGGGGCGATCACCATGCTCACGGTACGCCTCGGCTCGGTGATTTCGCCGATGGTGGGCGGCCTGCTGCTGGCAACGGGCAACGTGGCCTGGAACTACGGCCTTGCCGCGGCGGGCACCTTTATCACCACCCTGACGCTGCTGCGTCTGCCGCTCCTGCCACCGCCACCGCAGCCGCGCGAGCACCCGCTGAAATCGCTGATGGCCGCTATTCGTTTTCTGTTCAGCAACCCGCTGATTGGCGGCATTGCGCTGCTCGGCGGCCTGCTGACGATGGCGAGCGCCGTGCGCGTGCTTTACCCGGCGCTGGCGGGCGAGTGGCAGATGAGCGCCTCAGAGATTGGCGTGCTGTACGCCGCCATTCCGCTCGGTGCGGCCTGCGGGGCGCTGACCAGCGGTAACCTGGCCCAAAGCGCGCGTCCGGGCTTGATTATGCTGGTGGCGACGCTGGCCTCGTTTATCGCCATCGGCTTCTTCAGCCTGATGCCGGTCTGGGCGCTGGGGGTGATGTGTCTGGTGATTTTCGGCTGGCTGAGTGCGGTCAGCTCACTTTTACAGTACACCCTGATCCAGACCCAGACGCCGGAAGGGATGCTGGGGCGTATCAACGGCCTGTGGACCGCGCAGAACGTGACGGGCGATGCGATTGGCGCGGCGATCCTCGGCGGGCTGGGGGCGATAATGACCCCGGTGGCGTCGGCGAGCAGCAGCGGGTTTGTGTTAGCGATGGTTGGCGCGATCTTACTGGTGACGCTGGTGGAATTGCGGCGGTTCAGGCAGGAGGTCGCGTTGAACGACGGTGCGGCCTGATGCCCTCACCCCGGCCCTCTCCCACGGGGAGAGGGAGGGAAAATGCCTACTTAAACAACGCATTCAATCTGTCTAACACCAGCATCGCGCTGTAATAATCCAGGCGGAACGTCTCCGTTCCCAGCGCCCAGACGCGTTTGTTTTTCACCGACGGCAGGTGCGCCAGCAGCGGGTTGGCGTAAATCGCATTCACGTCTTTCTCGTCGCCGGCAAACACGAACAGCCCTTCGCCGTTCAGCCCCGTCGCCAGATTTTCTCCACCCAGCTGAATAATGTCGTGACGCTTGCCCTGGCTTTTTAAGGTGTGCAGCCCATCGGGTAACGCCGCCAGCGTAAAGCCCAGCTGGTGTAACAGCTTGCCCTGCGCCGATTCTGTCGTCCACAGGTTCGCCGTGTGCGCGGCGGCGGTGTAGACGATGGCATTCACCGGCTGCGGCGGCAGTTTCATCTGCTGTTTCACCTGCGCGAGCTGTTTATCGAACGCGGCGATGCGTTCAGCGGCCTGTTTCTCGTGCCCGGTCATCGTGCCCAGTTGGGTCAGCAGTTCCTGCCAGCTTTTGTCGTCGTAATTGATGATAAGCGTCGGGGCGATGGCGGAGAGCTGATCGTACAGCGCCAGCGCGGAATCCCCGCCGGTGGCGCTGATCAAAATCAGATCCGGCATCTGGGCGGCCACCGCTTCGGCGCTTGGCTCGCCGATGTACAGCCGTGCAACCTTACGCTGTTTTGCAATATCCCCCCACTGGCGCAGGAAACCCTGCGCGTCCGCCACGCGGTTGTTCGGCGTGGTTGCGCCGCTGGCAATGACCGGCGCGTCAATCGCCAGCAGGGAGCCGGTTAAGGTCACGCTGGTAGAAACAATGCGCGTCGGTTTGCTCTCAAGCGTATGCACGCCGCGGCTGTCGTTGACCTGGCGCGGCCAGTCGGCGGCGGCGGCTGAGGTTAGTCCTAAAACAAAAAGTCCTGTCAGAAGAAGGGCATTGCGGCAAACGGCAGCGATTTTCACAGAGCGGCATCCTGTTTTTATTGAAGATAATGCTTCTCATTTTCATGGTTGCCGGGAAGGGATGCAAGCGTTTGTCGCAGAAGTTAATGGCCCGACGGTTGACAGCGGGGCGCTGTGGGATTAGGTTAGCCAACGAAAATATAAATGATAATCATTATTGCTTCTTTTATCATTTTGAGGAGGATGATATGGACACGTCCCTGGCTGAGGAAGTTCAGCACACCGCGACCACGCTGCAATCAGACAGCTTTTTCTTTATGTCGCCTTACCGCAGTTTTACCACCTCAGGCTGTTTTGCCCGATTCTCTGAACCTGCCGTCGGCGGCGACGATCCGGCGGGGCAGTTCCAGCAGAAATTAGCCCAGGCTTTCCGGGATGCGAAAGCCAGCGGCATCGCTCATCCCGTCATGGTAGGGGCCATCCCGTTCGATACCCGCAAGCCGTCTTCGCTGTTTATTCCGCAACGCTGGGAGACGTTTTCCCGTCCCGCGCGTCAGCAGTCCGCACGCTATTTCTCCGGCGCGCAGGCGCTGAAGGTGGAACAGCGCACCGAGATCCCCGCTCAGCCCGTTTTTGAAGAGATGGTCGCGCGCGCCGCATCGCTCACCGCCACGCCGCAGGTGAATAAGGTAGTGCTGTCGCGCCTGATTGATATCGCCACCGACAAAAAAATGGACAGCGGCGCGCTGATGGAGCGTCTGATCGCTCAGAACCCGGCGAGTTTTAACTTCCACGTGCCGCTGGAAGACGGCGGCGTGCTGCTCGGCGCCAGCCCGGAACTGCTGCTGCGCAAAGAGGGCAGGCACTTTAGCTCGCTGCCGCTGGCAGGCTCCGCGCGCCGCCAGCCGGACGACGTGCTGGATCGCGAGGCGGGCAATAAGCTGCTGGCCTCCGAAAAGGACCGCCACGAACACGACCTGGTGACCCAGGCGATGAAGGCCATTCTGGCGCCGCGCAGCCATCATCTGAGCATGCCGTCTTCCCCGCAACTCATCACCACGCCGACGCTGTGGCATCTGGCGACGCCGGTTGAAGGTGACGCGCGCGAGAACGAAAACGCCCTGACGCTGGCCTGCCTGCTGCATCCGACCCCGGCCCTGAGCGGCTTCCCGCATCAGGCGGCTAAAGAACTGATTGCCGAGCTGGAGCCGTTCGACCGCGAGCTGTTCGGCGGCATCGTCGGCTGGTGCGACAGCGAAGGCAACGGCGAGTGGGTGGTGACCATCCGCTGCGCGCGTCTTCACGAAAATACCGTTCGCCTGTTTGCCGGCGCGGGCATTGTGCCTGCCTCCTCCCCGGTGGGCGAGTGGCGCGAGACGGGCGTGAAGCTCTCCACCATGCTTAACGTGTTTGGTTTGCACTAAGGAATACCCATGACCATCCCTTTTACCCGCTGGCCTGAGGATTTTGCCCGCCGCTACCGTGAAAAAGGCTACTGGCAGGATCTGCCGCTGACCCACATCCTGACGGACCATGCGCAAAGCGATGCGGTCGCGATTATCGACGGCGAACGGCACATCACCTACCGCGCGTTTCATCAGGCGGTGAATAACCTCGCGTCTGCCCTCCAGGCGCAGGGGCTGCACCGCGGCGAGACCGCGCTGGTGCAGCTCGGCAACGTGGCCGAGTTTTACATCACCTTTTTCGCGCTGCTGCAGATCGGCGTCGCGCCGGTTAACGCGCTCTTTAGCCATCAGCGCAGCGAGCTGAACGCCTACGCCGCCCAGATCAAACCCGCCGTGCTGATCGCCGATCGCGAACATGCCCTGTTCGCGGGGGATGATTTTCTCAATACCTTTGTGGATGAACACCGCTCGGTTCGCGCCGTGCTGCTGCGCGGCGATAAGGGTGAACATGCGCTGGAAGCGGCGATTGCGCACCCGGCGGACAACTTCATCCCGAACCCGACGCCCGCAGACGAGGTGGCGTTCTTCCAGCTCTCCGGCGGCAGCACAGGCACGCCGAAGCTGATCCCGCGTACGCACAACGACTACGACTACAGCATCCGCCGCAGCAATGAAATCTGCGGCATCACTGCGCAGACTCGCTATCTGAACGCGCTTCCCGCGGCACATAACTACGCCATGAGCTCGCCGGGATCGTTAGGCGTGTTCACGGCGGGCGGTTGCGTGGTGCTGGCGAACGATCCGAGCGCCACGCTCTGCTTCCCGCTGATTGAGCAGCATCAGATCAACGTGACGTCGCTGGTCCCTCCGGCGGTGAGCCTCTGGCTGCAGGCGATTGCCGACGGCGCGGGGAACGCGCAGCTGAAATCCCTCAAGCTGCTCCAGGTGGGCGGCGCACGCCTCTCCGCCACGCTCGCGGCGCGTATTCCGGCGGAAATCGGCTGCCAGCTGCAGCAGGTGTTTGGCATGGCGGAAGGGCTGGTGAACTACACCGCCCTCGACGACGCACCGGAACGCATCATCAACACCCAGGGCCGCCCAATGTGTCCGGACGACGAGGTGTGGGTGGCGGACGAGGACGGCAACCCGCTCCCGCGCGGGGAAGTCGGACGTTTGATGACGCGCGGCCCGTACACCTTCCGCGGCTATTTCAACAGCCCGGAGCACAACGCCAGCGCCTTTGATGCCAACGGTTTCTACTGCTCCGGCGATCTGATCGCCATCGATGAGCAGGGCTACATCACCGTGCAGGGGCGCGAGAAAGATCAGATCAACCGCGGTGGCGAAAAGATTGCCGCCGAAGAGATCGAAAACCTGCTGCTGCGCCACGAAGCCGTGATCCACGCCGCGCTGGTGAGCATGGAGGACAGCCTGCTGGGCGAAAAAAGCTGTGCGTATCTGGTGGTGAAACAGCCCCTGCGCGCGGTTGAGGTGCGTCGCTTCCTGCGCGAGCAGGGCGTTGCCGAATTTAAGCTGCCGGACCGCGTGGAGAGCGTGGATGCGCTTCCGCTCACGCCGGTCGGCAAAGTTGATAAGAAACAGTTGCGCCTGTGGCTTGCTGAACGCGCCCGGGGCTGAGGAACAGAGTATGGCCATTCCAAAATTAACCGCTTACGCGCTGCCAACCGCCGCAGAGCTGCCGACCAACAAGGTGAACTGGGCGTTTGAGCCGGAGCGCGCCGCGCTGCTGATCCACGATATGCAGGAGTATTTCCTGAACTTCTGGGGCGAAAATAGCGACATGATGCAGCAGGTGGTGGCGAACATCGCTAAACTTCGCGCTTACTGCAAAGAACATAATATCCCGGTGTACTACACCGCGCAGCCAAAAGAGCAGAGCGATGAAGACCGTGCCCTGCTGAACGACATGTGGGGGCCGGGCCTGACCCGCTCGCCTGAGCAGCAGCGCATCGTGGCTGAACTGACGCCGGACGAAGCGGACACCGTGCTGGTGAAGTGGCGCTACAGCGCGTTTCACCGCTCGCCGCTGGAGCAGATGCTGAAAGAGACCGGCCGCAACCAGCTGCTGATTACCGGCGTTTATGCCCACATCGGCTGCATGACCACCGCCACAGACGCCTTTATGCGCGACATCAAGCCGTTCTTTATCGCCGACGCGCTGGCGGACTTCACCCGCGACGAGCACCTGATGTCGCTGAAATACGTGGCAGGACGTTCTGGCCGCGTGGTGATGACCGACGAGCTGCTGCCGTCCGTTCCGGCAACGAAAGCCGCGCTGCGCGAGCTGATCCTGCCGCTGCTGGACGAGTCCGACGAGCCGATGGATGACGAAAACCTGATCGACTACGGTCTGGACTCGGTGCGCATGATGGCGCTGGCCGCCCGCTGGCGGAAGGTGCACGGCGACATCGACTTCGTGATGCTGGCGAAAAATCCGACCCTTGACGCCTGGTGGGCGCTGCTCTCCCGTGAGGTGAAGTGATGGCGGGGTTCGATTTTACCGGTAAAACGGTTTGGGTAACGGGCGCGGGTAAAGGTATTGGCTTTGCGACCGCGCTGGCCTTTGTGGAGGCGGGCGCGCGGGTGACCGGGTTCGATCTGGCCTTCCCGCAGGACGATTATCCGTTTGCCACCGAAACGCTGGACGTGGCGGACGCGTCGCAGGTGGGCGACGTCTGCGGGCGCTTACTTGGCATCCTTGAGCGCCTCGACGTGCTGGTTAACGCGGCGGGCATTCTGCGCATGGGCGCGACGGACGAGCTTTCGCAGGAGGACTGGCAGCAGACCTTTGCGGTTAACGTCGGCGGCGCGTTTAACCTGTTTCAGCAGACGATGGGCCAGTTCCGCCGTCAGCAGGGCGGGGCGATAGTGACCATAGCCTCCGACGCGGCGCACACCCCGCGCATCGGCATGAGCGCCTACGGCGCGTCGAAGGCAGCGCTGAAAAGCCTCGCGCTGACCGTCGGGCTGGAGCTGGCGGGCAGCGGCGTGCGCTGTAACCTGGTGTCGCCCGGCTCAACGGACACCGACATGCAGCGCACCCTGTGGAAAAGCGACGATGCGGAGCAGCAGCGCATTCGCGGCTTTGGCGAGCAGTTCAAGCTCGGCATTCCGCTCGGTAAAATCGCCCGTCCGCAGGAAATTGCCGCCACCGTGCTGTTCCTTGCGTCCGATGCCGCCAGCCATATTACCCTGCAGGATATCGTGGTGGACGGCGGCTCCACGCTGGGGGCGTAATGATCTGGAAACGTCATTTATCGCTTGAAGAACTGAACGCCACCAGCGTGAACACCCTGGTGGCGCATCTGGGCATCGTCTATACCCGCCTCGGGGACGACACGCTGGAAGCGGAGATGCCGGTGGATGCCCGTACCCATCAGCCGTTTGGCCTGCTGCACGGCGGGGCGTCGGCGGCGCTGGCGGAAACGCTGGGCTCAATGGCCGGTTTTCTGATGACCCGCGACGGGCAGAGCGTGGTCGGCACAGAGCTGAACGCCACGCACCATCGCGCGGTCTCTCACGGTAAGGTGCGCGGCGTGTGTCAGCCGCTGCATCTGGGGCGTTCGAGCCAGAGCTGGGAGATCGTGGTATTCGACGAGCAGGGGCGGCGGTGCTGTACCTGTCGGTTGAGCACGATGGTGCTGGGGTAGGCCATTCAGCTGAAAGTGATCGGCTTAACACTGTGGTGTAAATCTCTGGTTTGACCACGCATTATTGCGTTTCAAAGTTGTTAAATTTTATCCGTTGTTCTAGAAACAAAATGTAACATCTCACTGTTTCACAACAACGGACAACAACTATGAACAACTCAGGGAAATACCTTACGTGGGCGGTGCTCTCCGTTGTGGGAGCCTTTGCCCTGGGCTATATCGCCCTCAACCGGGGGGAGCAGATCAATGCGCTCTGGATCGTCGTCGCCTCCGTCTGCATTTATCTCATTGCGTACCGTTTTTATGGCCGCTATATCGCAAAGACGGTACTGGGCGTAGACGGCACACGCATGACGCCTGCCGTGCGCCACAACGACGGGCTGGACTACGTGCCGACTGATAAAAAAGTGCTGTTCGGTCACCATTTCGCGGCGATTGCCGGAGCAGGCCCGCTGGTGGGGCCGGTGCTTGCGGCGCAGATGGGCTACCTGCCGGGGATGATCTGGATCCTCGCGGGGGTGGTGCTGGCGGGCGCGGTGCAGGACTTTATGGTGCTGTTCGTCTCCACCCGTCGCGACGGTCGTTCTCTGGGTGAGCTGGTGAAAGAGGAGATGGGGGCAACCGCCGGGGTGATTGCGCTGGTGGCGACCTTTATGATCATGGTGATCATCCTCGCGGTGCTTGCGATGATCGTGGTGAAAGCGCTGACCCACAGCCCGTGGGGGACGTATACCGTTGCCTTTACCATTCCGCTGGCGCTGTTTATGGGGATTTACATTCGCTACCTGCGCCCGGGGCGCATCGGTGAAGTGTCGGTGATTGGCCTGGTGTTTCTGGTGTTCGCGATTATCTCCGGCGGCTGGGTGGCGGAAAGCCCGACCTGGGCACCGTTCTTCGACTTTACCGGCGTGCAGCTGACCTGGATGCTGGTGGGCTACGGCTTTGTGGCGGCGGTGCTGCCGGTGTGGCTGCTGCTGGCCCCGCGCGATTATCTCTCAACCTTCCTGAAAATCGGCACCATCGTCGGGCTGGCCATCGGCATTCTGATTATGCGCCCGACCCTGACCATGCCGGCGTTGACCAAATTCATCGACGGTACCGGCCCGGTCTGGACTGGTAACCTGTTCCCGTTCCTGTTTATTACCATCGCCTGCGGTGCGGTGTCGGGCTTCCACGCGCTGATTGCCTCCGGGACCACGCCGAAGATGCTGGCCAACGAGAATCAGGCCTGCCTGATTGGCTACGGCGGCATGCTGATGGAGTCCTTCGTGGCGATTATGGCGCTGGTCTCCGCCTGCATTATCGACCCGGGCGTTTACTTTGCGATGAACAGCCCGATGGCGGTACTGGCCCCGGCCGGTACCGTTGACGTGGTAGCGTCCGCCGCGCAGGTGGTGAGCGGCTGGGGCTTTGCCATTACCCCGGAAACGCTGACGCATATCGCTAATGAGGTTGGCGAGCAGTCAATTATCTCCCGCGCGGGTGGGGCACCGACGCTGGCGGTGGGCATGGCCTACATCCTGCACGGCGCGCTGGGCGGGCTGATGGACGTCTCGTTCTGGTATCACTTCGCCATTCTGTTCGAGGCGCTGTTTATCCTGACGGCGGTGGATGCGGGTACACGTGCGGCGCGCTTTATGCTACAGGATCTGTTGGGGGTGATCTCGCCAAACCTGAAGCGGACCGATTCGCTCCCGGCTAACCTGCTGGCGACGGCGCTATGCGTGCTGGCGTGGGGCTACTTCCTGCATCAGGGCGTGGTCGATCCGCTGGGCGGGATCAACACCTTGTGGCCGCTGTTCGGTATCGCCAACCAGATGCTGGCGGGCATGGCGCTGATGCTCTGCGCGGTGGTGCTGTTCAAGATGAAGCGCCAGCGTTACGCGTGGGTGGCGCTGGTGCCAACCGCCTGGCTGCTAATCTGTACCCTGACGGCGGGTTGGCAAAAAGCCTTCAGCCCGGACAATAAGGTGGGCTTCCTGGCGATCGCCAACAAGTTCCAGGCGATGATCGACAGCGGCAAGATCCCGGCGCAGTACACCGAGTCACAGCTGTCGCAGCTGGTGTTCAACAACCGTCTGGATGCCGGGCTGACCATCTTCTTTATGGTGGTGGTTGTGGTGCTGGCGTTGTATTCTCTGAAAACCGCGCTGGCGGCGCTAAAGGTCGACACACCGACGGCGAAAGAGACGCCGTACGAGCCGATGCCTGAAAACCTGGACGAGATTGTGACCCAGGCGAAAGGGGCGCATTAACCTGTGTGCCGGGTGGCGCTAGCGCTTACCCGGCCTACATTTCCAGTGAGACCAGAATGATGTTCGATACCCTCTCTAAAGCAGGTAAGTACCTGGGCCAGGCCGCCAAAATGATGATTGGCGTGCCGGATTACGATAACTACGTCGAGCATATGCGCGTCAACCACCCGGACCAGACGCCAATGACCTACGAAGAGTTTTTCCGCGACCGCCAGGACGCCCGTTACGGCGGAAAGGGCGGGGCGAAGTGCTGTTAACCCTCTTTCGGTAAATAGAGGCTGATTTGCTCCTGCTTGCAGCCATAAATTGCCGCCAGCTTTTCGCGGGTGCGCTTTTGCGGACGGGAGTCCAGCGCTTCAAGCTGTGACACGGCGGACTGGCTGATGCCGAGTTTCTCCGCCACTTCCTGCTGGGATAGCCCGCGCAGGATACGCCACGCGGCCTGCAGGCTGACGTTCTCGCTATGCATGATGTCGCACACTTCACCCGGTAAACCTACGTTATCGTAGATATCTGATTCGTAAGGGATGTCTTCCCAGTCGTTTTCATCATCGTCATCATACTCAAGCATGGCTAAACGCATGCGAAAATATTCATCGTAGGGAATGACAACATACTGTTTTTTTCCTTCTTCATCCTTGATGAACTGAACAGTCATATTCCGTATGCTCCTCATGAAGGTAGGTGGTGGTTGTCCGGCGTTTTACCGCCACTACGTAACAGGTATCACCCGGCGGGTCTCCGAAGGTGTAAATGACCCTGTAATCACCTAATCGCAACCTGTAGTGGTTTTCGGGAGAAGATAATTTCTTGATATCCGCGACAGGTGATGTTTTATCATCCATCTTCTCCAGCCTGAATTTAATGCGGTTCTGATATCGCGTATCGATTTTAGAAAATTGCTTCTCTGCTGTTTTTGACCACACGATCTTCATCCGTACCTCCACTGTACGCCCACACAAAATATAAGGAAATAATAAGACTATTAGATAAATTCCGAATTTCTTATGGGGTACTGTAGAGCGGAAAAAAAGCGCAGATAAGAGGCAAAACGCAAACCGTCGAGGCGGTTCGAAAAGGCCTCTGCCGGGCGACAGAGGCTTGCAGGAATATTGCGATCAGGCGTTCAAACCGCCGTCCACGTCCAGACCGGTGCCTGAGATCTGCCCGGCTGCCGGGCTGGTGAGGAAGGTAACCGCCGCCGCGACGTCTTCCGGCTGGCCGTAATGGCCCAGGGCAATAAGCTGACGCTGTGAGTCAGCCTGTTCACCGTCCTCCGGGTTCATATCGCTGTTGGTCGGGCCGGGGTGCACCAGGTTAACGGTAATGCCGCGCGGGCCAAGATCGCGGGCCAGACCGCGGGTGAGGGAGTTCAGTGCAGATTTGGTCATTGAGTAGACGGCAATCCCCGGTTGTGCCACGCGGTTCGCCAGACAACTGCCGATGTTGATAATGCGCCCGCCGTCAGACATATGCACCAGCGCTTCCTGAATAGCGATCACCACGCCGCGGATGTTGACGTTGATGAGGGCGTCGATGTCCGCCAGCGTCATGGACTCCAGCGGGCCGCCGCGCGCGATACCGGCGTTATTGACCAGAATATCCAGTCCGCCAAGGGAGCGCGCCGCCTGGGTGACGGCATCCTGAATCGCCTGCGCGCTGGCACTGTCGGCCTGAATGGCCTCGCCGTGCCGTCCCAGCGCCTTAATTTCATCGGCGACCGCCTGGGCTTTATCGGCGGATTTTTCATAGGTGATGACCACATCGGCACCGGCGCGCGCCAGCGACAGGGCAATCGCACGACCCAGCCCGCGGCTGGCGCCGGTAACCAGCGCCTTTTTACCTGTTAAATCGATCTGCATGATGACCTCGTTACGAGAGTGGTGAGAACCATCATTAGGTATAGCCCGTCGGCGCAATTAACGGCGGAAGGATTCTACTTTCTCAAACGCGGCGCGCAGAGCCTCAGGCGTTAACGTCACGGGCAGATAGTGAATCGACTCCACCGGGCGCAGCGTGTGGGCGATGACCTTGTCGAGATCGTCGTGGTTATTGATGTCGACGTCCAGCTCGCGAAGCGTGGTCGGCAGGTTAAAGCGCCGGTATGCCGCCACCAGCTGCGCCAGCACGTCGTCCTGGCCGAGCAGGGCGCTCTGCACCAGAATGCCGTAGGCCACCTTGGTGCCGTGCAGGTATTTTTCCGTCTGCGGCAGCACGGTTAAGCCGTTGTGCACCGCGTGCGCCGCCGCCACGCGGGTGTAGCGCTCCCCCAGACCGCCCACCATCCCGCCGCCGGCAATAATGGCGTCCACCACGTCCCGAAACGCCTGCGTTAGCTCGCCGCGCTGCTGGTCGGCAAGCGCTTGTTCACTGTGTTCCAGCAGCACGTCGCGGATCGCCAGCGCGCCGTTAAGGCCAAGACGCACGGTCAGCGGCAGGATTTCCGGCTGTGGGGCGAGAACCACCGCTTCGTACCACTTCGCCAGCGTATCGCCGATGCCCGCCAGCAAATATTCCGCCGGGGCGTTCAGAATGATCCGCGGCTCCACCAGCACCAGAAAGTTAGCGTCGTCAAAAATCTCAAACTGTAGCGCCTGACCGGCATCGTTGTACCAGACGGAGAGCGGCGTCCACGCTGCGCAGGTGGCGGCGATGGTGGGAATGCCCACGAACGGAACGCCCAGACGACGCGCCACGGCCTTGACGGTATCCATCACCGCGCCGCCGCCCACGCCAATCACCACGCTGGCTTCGCTTCCCGCTTCGTTCACCAGACGGGTGACGTCGCGCTCGCTGCAGTGGCCTTTAAACAGCAGGTGCTTCGCCCCCGGCGCGTTAAAGCTCTCCGGCAGGAACGGGCGCGCGCCCTCTATTGCGCGCTCGCCGTAAATCCATACCGCATGGGAAAGCTGTTCCGGAGTAAAGAAGTCATTCAGATGCGCAAGGCTTCCGGAATGGGAGAAGTAGTTCGCCGGGCCGGGCACGACGCGGATGTCGGTGTTGCTCATGGTGTTGTCCTTTTTTCGCAAGCGCTAACCCGATGTTATGTCTGGACATCCGGATGGCTAATAATATTTCGCTTTATCTTATGCCTTTTCCGTCGTTGTCAGTCAACCGGAGCTGTGAAAAATTCGATAAATCAGAAGAGTTATGAAGGATTTACGCGGATGGTTTCCAGTCGTCTTGAAATGCGCGGTATCAGCCTGGCCTTTTCCGGCTTTCAGGCACTGACGCGCGTGGACTTCACGCTGAACGGCGGGTCGGTGCATGCGCTGACGGGCGCCAACGGTGCGGGGAAATCAACGCTGATGGCGGTGCTGTGCGGGACGCACGACCACTATGAAGGCGAAATCTCCATTAACAACCAGCCGGTAAACATTCGCGAGCCGCTGGACGCCAAACGGCTGGGCATCCACCTCGTGCAGCAGGAGGTGGACGTGGCGCTGATCCCCGGGCTGAGCATTGCGGAGAACATCATGCTCGACCAGCTGGCGCAGCCGGGGCACCGCTACCGCTGGCGCACCGTTCGTCAGCAGGCGCGGCAGGCGCTGGCGCAGCTCGACGTTACGCTGGACGTTCGCCGCTCCATCGACGGCTGTTCGCTGGCCGAAAAGCAGCAGATTTTGCTGGCACGCGCTTTGTCCCACCACTGCCGCTTTTTGATTCTTGACGAGCCCACCGCGCCGCTGGACGCGCACGAGAGCGAGCGTCTGTTTGCGGTGGTAAGACGTCTGCAACAGCAGGGCATCGGCGTGGTGTTTATCTCCCACCGCATTCACGAGCTAAAAGCTATCTGCGACACCCTGACGGTGCTGCGCGACGGCAAGCTGATTGAGTCCGGCCCGATGGCCGATCTCAGCGGTGAAGAAATTGTTGAGAAGATGCTCGGCCACGTGCTGAGCGATATCTACCCGCCCGCGCGACCGCCGCACGGCGACGAAACGCTGTTGCGAGTGGAAGGACTGCACGACGACGCGCTGCTGAAGGATATCTCCCTGCACCTGCGTAAAGGCGAAATCCTCGGCATTGCCGGGCTGGCGGGGGCGGGGAAAACCGAACTCTGCAAGGCGCTGTTTGGCGCCAGCAAAAGCCGCGTGGCGCGCGGTGAGCTGAATCATCAATCCTGGCAGCCGCGCGATCCGGCAGACTCGGTGCTGCGCGGCCTGGCGCTGGTGCCGGAGGAGCGGCGCAAGGAGGGCATTTTTATCGACGAGCCGGTGAGCATGAACCTTGCCGTGTGCGCCGATAACAGCTTCTCGCGCTGGAGCCTGTTTGGTCATCGTCAGGCGTGGCGCTGGGCGGAAGAAGTCATTGCCCGCGTCGGCGTGCGCGCTCGCGGACCTGGGCAGGTGCTGCGCCGTCTCTCCGGCGGCAACCAGCAGAAGGTAGCCATCGGCAAGTGGCTGCGTAATGACGCCAGCGTGCTGATTTTCGACGAGCCGACCAAAGGCGTGGACGTGAAGGCCAAAACCGATCTGTTCCAGCTGATTGACGGCCTGGCGCGCGAGGGCAAAGGGGTGATTTACGCCTCCGGCGAGTTCGCCGAGCTGGTGGGACTGTGCGACCGCATCTGCGTGCTGTGGGACGGGCGCATCGTGGCAGAAATCGCCGGGGCCGAGGCCCGTGAAGAGACACTACTTTATTATTCAACCGGAGGAACGGCGTCGTGAGCAAGGCCCTTTCAGTAAACGCGACGGCGTCTGGCCGTCAGCAACTTTTTGATTTTCTCTATAAATGGGGCATGCTGCTCACCGTCGTCGCGCTGGTGGCCGTCTTTGGCATGGCGTCGGACAGCTTCCTCGATCCGAACAACATCATCAACATTCTGCGCTCGATTGCCATCGTGACGGTGATTGCCGTTGGCGTGTCGATTTCATTGACCGTCGGCGGGTTCGATCTCTCCGTGGGCTCCACGGCGTCGCTGGCGAACGCGCTGGTGATTTCGCTTTTCGTCTGGCACGGCTTCGGCACCACCGAGTCGATTGTAATCACTCTCGCGCTCTGCACGCTGGTCGGCCTGTTTAACGCTTTCCTGATCGTCATCCTGCGTATTCCGGACATGCTCGCCACCCTTGCCAGCCTGTTTGTCATCCAGGGCGTGGCAATGACCTACAGCTATGGCGGGTCGATTACCGAGAACATGGTGCTGCCGAGCGGCGACATGGCGGAGGGGACCATTCCGGCGACGTTCAGCCTGCTGGGGCAGGTGCCGACCATCGTCATCATCATGCTGGCGGTGACCCTTCTGGCGCAGCTGGGGCTGTCGCTGACCACACACGGACGCCGGATGTACGCCATTGGCGGCAACCCGGAAGCGGCGCGCCTCTCGGGCATTCGCACCACGCGCTACAAGGTGGCGGCCTACGTGATTGCCTCTCTGCTGGCGGGGCTGGGCGGCATTCTGCTGGCCTCCCGCATCGGGTCGTCGCAGGTCAATGCGGGCGGCGGTTATCTGATGGATGCGGTGGCCGCGGCGTGGATTGGCTTCTCGCTGGCCGGGTCCGGCAAGCCGAACGCGCTGGGCACGCTGGTGGGGGCGGTGATCCTCGGCGTGCTGTCGAACGGGCTGGTGATGCTCTCCGTGCCGTATTACGCCATGGACATAATAAAAGGGCTGGTGCTCGCGGTGGCACTGGCGATTACCTACATACAAAAACGCTGACAACACAACGGGATAAAAAATGAAAAAGATTGCGCTCTCTTTGGTGGCACTGGGGTTACTCACTTCTCTGCCGGGATTCGCGGCCACGCCCGCGCCGGTTCCGGCCGCCATTGCGAACCACGACGGACCGATCCGCATCGCGGTGATCCGTAACCTCGGCTCGGACGACAACACCACGCAGTTTGTTGCCGGGGCCATTCAGGAAGGGAAAAAGCTCGGCTTTAAGGTCAGCACCTTTTTGAGCAACGGGGATGACGCCAAATTCCAGGACTTCGTTAACCAGGCCATCAGTCAGAAATATGACGGGATCATCCTGTCGCAGGGACGCGATCCGTACTCTACCGCGCTGGTGAATAAGGCGGTGGATGCCGGGATCAAGGTCGCCGTATTTGATACCGCCGTAAACGGCGAGATCCCGGGCGTGACCGTCACCCAGCAGGACGACGCCTCCCTGACGAATCTCTCCTTCGGCCAGCTGGCGAAAGATTTCAACGGCAAGGCCAACATCGTCAAGCTGTGGGTAGCGGGCTTCCCGCCGATGGAGCGCCGTCAGGCAGCCTATAAAGAATTGCAAAAGCAGTACCCGGAGATTAAAGAGCTGGAGTCCATCGGCGCGGTCTCTTCTGACGTGCAGGGCGACACCGCCAACAAGGTGGGCGCGATCCTGGCGAAATACCCGAAAGGCAAAATCGACGCCATCTGGGGCACCTGGGATGCCTTCAGCCAAGGCGCGTATAAGGCGCTGAAGGAGAACGGCCGTACCGAGATTAAACTCTACAGCATCGACATCTCCAACCAGGATCTGCAGCTGATGCGCGAGCCGGGCAGCCCGTGGAAGGTGAGCGTGGCGGTGGATCCGAAGCTGATTGGTGCGACTAACGTGCGCCTGATCGCCAACAAGATTGCCGGGGAAGCCACGCCTGCCACTTACGACTTCAAAGCCGCCGCGATCCCGCAGGCGCTGCTGACCGCGCAGCCGGGGGCGGTGAACGTAGCGTCGCTGGGCAAAATCATTCCGGGCTGGGGCCAGACGGAAGATTTTATCGCGCCGTGGTTTGCGACGCTGGAAGCGAAAAATAAATGAGCATCCTCCCCACGCCAGAATACAGCCGCAATATGCGGCTGATCGGCCATAGCGATCAGGGCGGTCGCCCGGACGGCGTGCAGCTGATGGTGCACCGCGGTTTCGCCTATATCGGCCATATGGTGTCGCAGGGCTTTTCGATAGTAGACGTGCGCGACCCGAAAAAACCGAAACCCGCGGGCTATTTTCCTGCGCCGCCGGGTACCTGGAACGTGCACCTCCAGGCGCATGACGACCTGCTGCTGGTGATCAACGCCCGGGATCTGTTTGCCGATGCCCGCTTCGCCGACGAGAAGGTCTACTACACCCGTCAGGTAGGAGAGACCGTCAGCGACGTTCAGGACAGGGGCTGGAGCGCCGGGCTTCGCGTTTTTGATATCTCCACGCCGGACGCGCCGCGCGAAATTGGCTTTCTCTCGCTGAGCGGCATCGGCATACACCGCATCTGGTACGTGGGTGGCCGCTGGGCGTACGTGTCGGCGCTGATCGACGGTTTTACCGACTACATTTTCCTGACCATTGACCTGGCCGACCCGCGTAAGCCCGAGGTGGCGGGGCGCTGGTGGCTGCCGGGGATGAACCAGGCCGCAGGGGAAACGCCCACATGGCCTGAGGGCAAGCGCTACGCGCTCCACCACGCGATTATCGCCGGCGATACGGCGTACGGTAGCTGGCGCGACGGCGGCTTAACGCTGCTGGACGTGAAGGACCGCAGTCAGCCGACGCTGATCAGCCACCGCAACTGGAGCCCGCCGTTTGGCGGCGGGACGCACACCGCGCTGCCGCTGCCGGACCGGGATCTGCTGGTGGTGCTGGACGAAGCGGTGCTCGATAACCAGGAAGACGGCGAGAAGCTGATCTGGCTGTTTGATATTCGCGAGCCGTCGAACCCGGTGAGCATCTCGACCTTCCCGCAGCCGAATGAAACCGACTACGTGGCAAAAGGGGCGCATTTCGGCCCGCACAACCTGCACGAGAACCGGCCGGGGAGCTTTGTCAGCTCAACGCTGATTTTTGCTACCTATCAGAATGCGGGCGTGCGCGCGTATGACATCTCCAATCCGTATCGCCCAGTGGAAACCGGTGCGCTGGTGTCCGCGGCACCGGAGAGGATGATGGACACGCGGCCGAATCGCCCGCAGGTGATCCAGTCCTGTGACGTGTTTGTGGATGCGCAGGGAATTATCTACAGCACGGACTATAACGCCGGGCTGTCGGTGATTGAGTATCTGGGGTAAGTGCGGTTTGATGCCCTCTCCGACAGGGAGAGGGAGAAAATCAACTGTATTGCCGCACCCGCGCCACCAGATCTTCCGCGTTGTCGATACGGTCGGCAATCACAATGAGCGCCTTGCCGAGCGTTATCGCGTGGCGCAGGCATTCGTGGCGCATGGCCTCGTCCTGGATGCTGTCGATATCCGCGACGTGGGAAAGCCCGACGCTGCGGCGAATGAGTTCGGTGCCGCAGAACCCGATGGCATCATGCCAGACCTTTTTCAGGAACGCGGAGGCATAGCCTGGCGCGCTGAGCGCGGCGTCGCGTGCTTTCTCGTTTGCCAGCGCCTGGAAGCGTTCCGCGAAGGTGTTCCACAGCTCCTGAATATCGGTCAGGCGCTGCTCGCGCGCGGCGGCGGCATCGCGAATGCCCAGATGCCCCGGCAGGCCGCAGAAGTTGAGCAGCAGGTTGCCGATGGCGGTGCCGACGTCAAAGCCAATCGGCCCGAAATAGCCGAACTCGGCGTCGATGGCCTTCAGGCTGCCGTCGGCCACAAAAATCGAGCCGCTGTGAATATCCCCGTGCAGCAGCGCTTCGGCATGCGAGAAGAAGCGGTGCTTCAGGGAGGCCACGGCAATTTTTAGCGGGGCGTCGTCGCGCAGGCCGGCGACGTCATTTTCCAGCTCGGCAGGGTAGTTATTGCGCTCATGAACCTGGTACGGATCGTTGAAGAACAGATCTTCGGTGATCTCACACATCTCCGGGTTGATGAATTTCGCCACCTGCGCTTTTTTCTCGTGCGGGTGCAGGTAGAAATCGCTGGTGTGAAACAGCGCGTGCGCGAGGTATTCGCCCAGCTGGCGCGCCGCCTGCGGGTAGTAAATGTTGTTGATCAGCTCGCCGCGCCAGATGCGATGGCTGGAGAGATCTTCCATCACCATCACCGCCAGTTCCGGGTCAAAGTGGTGGATTTTCACGGTGTGCTGCGGGCTGTGCTGGTAATGCTCGACCAGGGTTTGCGCCTCGAGGCGGGCGCGATCCAGCGTCAGCGGCCAGGACTCGCCGACGCAACGCACGTAGGGCAGCGCCTGTTTGACGATGATGCGGCTCACGCCCGCGCTGTCGTAAATTTTAAAAACCAGATTGAGGTTGCCGTCGCCCACTTCCTGCGCCTCTACCAGCGATGACGGATCGTCAAGCCCACCAAACTGCCTGGCATACTCCACGGCGTCCTGAGCGGTAAAGGTACGGTATTGCGACATGGCCTGCTCCTCACGAGTTAACTAATTAAGACATGTAGACGTCTATACATCTGGATTTCATCCTGACACAATGTGCTACAACAACGCAACAGGGAATTAACGACATGCAGACATTACAGACGACCAGCCTGCGGGTGGCGGATAATCAGCTCTTTATTCTCGACCAGCAGGCGCTTCCGCAGGAGAAACGCTGGCTGGATGCCTCAACGGTGGAGGCGCTGGTTGGGCATATCCACGCTCTGCGCGTGCGTGGCGCGCCGTTGATTGGTCTCTCTGCAAGCCTGCTGCTGGCGCTGCTGGCGGAAAACGGCAAAAGCCGCGATGAGCTGGCGGTGGCGCTGGAAACGCTTCGCGCATCCCGCCCGACGGCGGTAAACCTGATGAACAACCTCGACCGCATGAAGCTTGCGCTGTGGGAAGAGGATTTCGTTCCGGCGCTGGTGGCTGAGGCGCTGCGCCTGATTGACGAAGACAAACGGCTTTGCGACGCGATTGCAAAAGCGGGCAGCGCGCTGGTGAAGCCCGGCAGCCGTCTGCTGACCCACTGCAACACCGGCGGGCTGGCAACCGCGGGCGTCGGTACGGCGCTGGGCGTGATTGCCCGCGCGCATCAGGAAGGCAACGTCAGCAGCGTCTGGGTGGATGAAACCCGTCCGCTGTTGCAGGGCGGCAGGCTGACCGCATGGGAGCTGGGCGAGCTGGGGGTGCCGTATCAACTGATTACCGACTCCATGGCCGCCAGCCTGATGGCGAAAGGGCAGGTGGACGCCGTGTGGGTGGGGGCCGATCGCATCGCCGCTAACGGTGACGTGGCGAACAAGATCGGCACTTATTCGCTGGCGGTGCTGGCGAAATTCCACGGCATTCCGTTCTACGTCGCCGCCCCACAAACGACCCTCGACCCGGCCTGCCCGAACGGGGATGCGATCCC
Organism: Enterobacter cloacae complex sp. P17RS; assembly: GCF_014895885.1. NCBI lineage: Bacteria > Pseudomonadati > Pseudomonadota > Gammaproteobacteria > Enterobacterales > Enterobacteriaceae > Enterobacter > Enterobacter cloacae complex sp. P17RS. The sequence goes on along the minus strand of NZ_JADBQK010000015.1, from coordinate 50,770 downwards.
CATCGAGCAGCGCGCCGCCAGCGAAGTGACGGGCGTTGCCGGAAGCTTTGGCGCAGTGCAGTGGGCGCCGGAAGACGCGCAGGTCTATAATCCGGCATTCGACGTCACGCCTGCCTCGCTGATTAGCGGCTGGGTGCTGGATACGGGGGTGGTCACGCCGGATGAGGTGGCGGAAGGGAAATTTGCCTGAGTCCGGCTATCCTTTAAGGGGGTTCCCTGAGAGGACAACATTGTGACGCTCGATCCTGAAACAGACTTAAAACTGGAGCGCGTGGTGGACGCACCGCGCGACCTGCTCTGGCTCTGCTGGACCACGCCGGACCACATCAAAAACTTCTTCATTCCTGCTCCGCACAAGGTGACCGAATGCGACCTCGACCTGCGCGTGGGCGGGCGGTTCAACACCGTGTTTGAGGTGGACGGGCAGCGGATGGATAACCGGGGTGTCTTCCTGGAAATCGACCCGGGGAAAAAGCTGGTGTTTACCGACGGCTATACCGAAGGCTGGAAACCGGCCGAGAAGCCGTTTATGACGGCAATTTTGTTGCTGGAAGACGTCGGGGAGGGGAAAACCCGCTATACGGCGATTGCGCGCCATCCGACAAAGGAAATCCGCGAGCAGCATGAACAGATGGGCTTCCACGAAGGGTGGGGGATAGTGCTGGATCAGCTGGTGGAGTATGTGAAAGGGCTTAACGCTTAGTGCGCGCTGGTGCCCTCACCCCGACCCTCTCCCTGTGGGAGAGGGAGAAAAGATCAGGCCAGGCGTGGATACGCATCCGCGATCGCATCGCCCGTAAACTGGGCAACCCAGCCTTCCGGATTGTCGAAAATACGAATGGCCGTAAAGTTCGGCTCTGAGCCCATATCAAACCAGTGCGGCGTGCCCGCCGGCACGGAAATCAGGTCGTTTTTCTCGCACAGTACCTGGTACACCTCATCGCCAATGTGCAGGCAGAACAGCCCGGCACCTTCCACGAAAAAGCGTACTTCGTCCTCGCCGTGGGTGTGTTCGTTCAGGAACTTCGCGCGCAGCGCCTCTTTCTGCGGATTGTCGGCGCGCAGGCTGATGACATCCCAGCTCTGATAGCCTTTCTCTGCCACCAGCTTGTCGATCGCATGTTGATACGCTTCGATCACGGCTTCGGGCGCAGGATCCTGCCCTAAATCACGGTCTGCCGCCCAGCGCTCAAAGCGCACGCCCTTAGCGTTCAGCTGTTGAGCGATTTCGGCGGCGTCGGTGCTGTGCCACTGGTGCTGGCTGGCGTCTTTATCGGAATAAATGGTCAATGCGCTCATGAAGGGATCTGCTCCGGATTAATCTCGTCAAACTGGTGGATTTGATGGTGATGGCTCGCACCGTCATCTTCACCGCGAATCAGTTGCAGGGTGCGAAAACCCGCCTGTTCAGCCGCGTCCAGCTCCTGGTGAATATCCGACAGGAACAGGATCTGCGATGGGGCGATGCCCGTTTGCGCCGCTATGTTCTTGTAAGACTGCACCTCGCGCTTGGCGCCGATGTGGGTATCAAAATAGCCGCTGAACAGATGAGTAATATCACCTTCGTCGCTGTAGCCAAATAACAGTTTCTGCGCAGCAACGGAGCCAGAGGAATAAACATACAGATCAATCCCTTGCGCCTTCCATTTTTCCAGCGCGGGCAGAACGTCAGGGTACAGATGGCCGGTAAAGTCACCGTTGATGTAGCCCTCCTGCCAGATGATGCCTTGCAGGGCTTTGAGCGCCGTCGATTTGCGGTCTTCATCCATAAAGCTAAACAGCACGTTGATGAGATCGCCGACGCCGGCATGCGGATCGCTGATTTCATCGCGCAGGTTGTCCAGAATCGATTTGACCGGCTCGGCGTACTGCTGGGCGGTCACGAAGGCCGCCAGCCGCTCACGCGCGTAGGGGAACAAAACATCATGGACAAAACGAATATCGCTGGTGGTTCCTTCAATATCCGTCACAATCGCGCGAATCATACTCTCTCCAGTTGTCGTAAACGCATTTCGCATTCAAATAAGAATTCTAAACCTTCCAGATGACGGCGGGCTTCGGCCACGTCGCGTCCCCAGCAGGTTAAGCCATGGCCGCGCAGAAGAAAACCATAATTAAGCGGACGCTCCTGGGCGTAATGGGCGATGCGCGAGGCGAGGGCGTCGATGTCCTGGTCGTTATCAAACACCGGGATGGCGACGGTATCCAGATGGGTAGTCTGCCCGGTAAGCGATTTCTGCATCTCGAAACCGCTGATATTCAGTTCGGCTTCTTTGACCAGACGCGACAGCACCGTGGCGTTAACGGTATGAACGTGCAGGACGGCGTTAGCCTCCGGGAACAGGCGATAGATAAGGGTGTGTAGCCCGGTCTCCGCCGACGGTTTTCGACCGGACGGCGCCCGGTTGGTGGCGATCTCCACCTGTAGAAAATCGTCGGTGGTCAGGTTGCCTTTGTCCTTGCCGGATTCGCTGAGCCAGCAGAGGTGCTCGTCCTGACGCACCGACATATTACCGCCGGTGGCGGGTGCCCAGCCTTTGGCGCCTATCCAGCGGCAGGCGTCGACCAGGTGTGTGAGCAGCAGGTTGTCTGTCATTTCCTTTTACCCTCTCGGCCAGGAATATTGATATGGTTTAGACGTCTAAGCGTCTTGATTGCCAAAGACTAACATCGTGTTATAGTGGCAGCAACATAAGTATTACAAGCAGGCACGACAACATGAGCAATAACGTATTGATCCCGCAGAGTAAACTTCCTGATCTCGGTACCACCATCTTTACGCAGATGAGCGCCCTGGCGCAGCAGCACAATGCCATTAACCTCTCGCAGGGGTTCCCGGATTTTGACGGTCCGAAATATTTGCAGGAACGTCTGGCGCACCACGTGGCGCAGGGGGCGAATCAGTATGCGCCGATGACCGGCGTGCAGGCGCTGCGGGAGGCCATTGCCGACAAAACGGCGGCGCTGTATGGCTATCACCCTGATGCGAACAGCGATATCACGGTGACGGCAGGAGCGACCGAAGCGCTGTACGCGGCCATCACCGCGCTGGTGCGCGCGGGGGATGAAGTCATCTGCTTTGACCCAAGCTACGACAGCTATGCGCCTGCGGTTGAACTCTCCGGTGGCGTGGTGAAGCGCGTGGCGCTCCAGCCGCCGCATTTCCGCCCGGACTGGCAGGCGTTCGCCGCGCTGCTGAGTGATAAAACCCGTCTGGTGATCCTGAATACCCCGCACAACCCGTCGGCGACGGTGTGGCAAAAGGCCGATTTTGCCGCGCTGTGGCAGGCTATCGCCGAGCGGGAAATTTACGTCCTGAGCGATGAAGTCTACGAGCACATCTGCTTTGCGGAGGAAGGGCACGCCAGCGTGCTGGCCCATCCGCAGCTTCGCGAGCGCGCGGTAGCGGTGTCGTCATTTGGCAAGACCTACCATATGACCGGCTGGAAGGTAGGGTACTGCGTGGCCCCGGCGGCCATCAGCGCGGAGCTGCGCAAGGTGCACCAGTACCTGACCTTTGCGGTCAACACGCCTGCCCAGCTGGCGCTGGCGGACATGCTGCGCAGCGAACCGCAACACTATCGCGAGCTGCCGGATTTTTACCGCGCGCGTCGGGATCTGTTTGTAAATGCGCTGAGCAAAAGCCGTCTGGAAATTCTGCCGTGTGAAGGGACCTACTTCCTGCTGGCGGACTACAGCGCGATTTCCGATCTGGACGACGTCAGCTTTTGCCGATGGCTGACGACGGAGGTGGGCGTGGCGGCTATTCCGCTGTCGGTGTTCTGCGCCGATCCCTTCCCGCATAAGCTGATTCGCCTGTGCTTTGCGAAGCAGGAATCGACGCTGCTGGCGGCGGCGGAGCGTCTGGCGACGCTCTGACTATTTCACCGTCCAGGCTTCGGAATAGCGACGGTCTGCAAACAGTTCCAGCAGGCCGTTGATCTGCTTCAGGCGCAGCACCTCGTCGCTGTCCATCCCCAGTTCCTTACCAATTTTCTCATCGTTCCAGCCAAGCTGGGTCAGCTCCCGGACGATGTCGGACATGGCGTTGATCTGGTGGCGTCCCCTCGCACGGTTGTGGCGGATGGTGGCGGCCATCCGGTCAAGCTTTTGCTGGCGATCTTTGCGCAGGCAGGTGACGGGCAAATAGCCCCGAAGCTGGCGCTTCAGCGCGGCCCTGCTTTTACCGATTTCGTGACGATGGAAGCCGTCGACAATTTCGTAATGCGCTGGCTCGCTTTCCGTCACCACGATGGGCTGCGTAAACCCGTCGAGCTCGAGCGATTGACTCAGCAGACGCTTTTCCGGCGGCGCCACGTTATTCGGGTTGTAGTCGTTGGCAACGATAGCGTCCTGCTTTATCCACAGCACGCAGTCGACGGGCTGGTCGCTGAACGGGCTGAGATGATGCATGGCCTGGCGAAAAGCATTGATGGCATCTATACGTTGCTCATCGGTGAGCGTCTGCAAATAGGTTTCCAGTTCGGTAATCAGTCGTTGCTGCATAAGATCCCCCACTCATTGCGTTTTGATTTCATCCGTTCGCTATAGCGCTGATAGTGCTTTGGTTTGTTCGGGCTAAAGGAGAGGGCCCGACACCAGTAATCGTTGTTGAGCAGAACCTTGCATATTCGCCGCCAGGACGGGATATCCTTTGAGCCGATATCACCCTCCTGCGTATCGGGAAGATCGGACATCCCGCGCTTCTGATACCAGTGCAGGTACACCGCGACTTTATTGCGATAATGTTCAGCCGTCTGTTGCGGCATGCTGTCGAGGAGCAGCATGGCGTACTCTTGCCAGCTGAGGTGGTCGGGCTTGAGGATCTTTCTGTGACCGTAGAAGTGGTTGTCGTGCCCCGCGTAAATTCCGCCGCTGCGCACACCGCTGACGCGTGCGCACATGGCGGCCCAGCGTTCAGGTTCAACGACATGATAGAGCCATAAGCCCTGTCGCTGCTCCGGGCCAAAGGGTTCACAGATGCGCATGTAGCGCGGCGGCACGCCGGCCTGGTACATCAGATTGTAGAGGGGGTTATAGGCGCAGCCCGTTTTGGCAAACCAGGTCCAGATGTCGGCGGTTTTCCAGTCGTAGAGAGGATAGATATACCAGGCATGACCGCCGGGCGCGACGGTCGTCCAGGGTTTGTCGTCGGAAAAGCGCTGCTTGCGTGCGCAGGCGATTGCCAGGAAGCGGTTATAGGATTCGTCGGCGCGGATGCCCACCATCACTGCGGCGGGGCGCCTTCGCGCATACCATTCGGCAAAGTCCCTGACGAAGGCCTCGAAGGTCATCCCCTGCTGATAAAAATCAAAATAACACGTACTGGTGATGGCATCAGGCGGAGGCTGTCTGACCCAGCTTATGCCGGGTTCCCAGCACTGCCATTCCGGCTGGTACTGAGAGAGGGCATTTTGCGTGGTGATCGGCAGCGCCACCCACCAGAACTGATTGATGACGTCACGATATTGGGTCCTCATGTTCTCAATATGCTCAATGGTGCAGGAGAACTGTGCTTCCCAGTCCAGAAAAAGGACATCTATTTTTCTGTTCAGCTGCCGCGCCCGTTGCGCAGCAAGATGAAGCATCACCGTTGAATCTTTTCCGCCAGAAAATGAGACGCACACGCGGGTAAAATTTTGCAGCGTCCAGTTTATGCGTTCTGAAGCAGCCTCCAGAACGTTTTCCTGAAGAGGGTATTTATAGATAGACATGATGAGTCGCATCCTGCGTATGGAATACCGTTAATGCTATTAAACTGCCATCATGTTATTATATGTTTTCATTCTCAACTAATTATTTTACGCCTTCACTCTATTCTTGCTGGAAATACCTTCGCGATGACGCGTCCATTCTATTGAGCCAACTTATGCAATTTTTCAATAAAGCTGGCGAATACACTGCTGTTTAACGACGCGCGGTTGTAGACCATATAGATTTGCGCTTCGGGCAATTTGAAGGGCGCGGCTACGGACTTTAATTTTAAAGCGTGTTTATAGGTTTCAAAAATGGAAAGAGGAATATAGCCGACTAAATCAGACATGCTGATCATAGAGAGGAGCGAACTGAGAGAGTCCGAACGGAACGCGATGTTTCTCTCCGGGAACGCTTCGTTGGCTCGAACCTGATACTCCTTCACGCCCGTATTCGTGCTTTGATACATCGTGAATTTCTCATTGTATAACTGCTCGACGGAGACTTCTGTACCTATTCTCGGATGGTCTTCGCGGCAGATCATCACGGTGGGAATGGTGGTGAAATGCGAGCAGACAACGGACCGGTTATTCACGGGCGCCACGGTAAAAATGAGATCGGCTTTACGGTAGGCCAGTAAATCCTCTGCTGACTCCGCAGAGACAAGCATATCGCGTTGTTCTACCTCACAATTTTCCTGAGACATTAACAGTTGAATGGGGTCGAGAAGATAGCCTGGCGTCACCATCTGAGAACAATAAATGACAAAATTTTTCTTGATGTCGGTGTGGTGCATCAGGTTGATGGTCTGCTCAATCTGATTGAGGTTTTGCTCAAGATGCAGGTGCAGGTTAGTTCCGACGGTCGTGGGGGTGATCCCTTTGCCGGAACGGATAAACAGCGGATCGTTAAGCTGGCCACGCAGGCGTTGCAAAGACTGACTGACGGCTGAAGGGGTGATGTAAAGCGTTTCAGCGGCCTTGCTGATGCTAAGATGTTGATAGATACACTCAAAAATGACCAATAAATTAAGGTCGAATTTTTTAAGGTCATAAAGATTTGCCATGTGTCATCCTGTTTGCCGTGAGTCTGTTGTTAACATATTGATGATAACTATAGATTAAAGCTAACCATTTACAATCCTTGTGGTTAACTAACTTAAAGTGTTATTTAAGTTATCTTAATATATCACGCCATCGGATTATTGAAATAGAATTACATGTGAGATTAAGATAATTTTATCTTTGAATGGGCTGGGTTCAATTTAATAAATGTTGACATTTATATATTGCCGTAAATTGATTACGTAAAGTTAATTTACGAGCGTAATGTATTTCTCTCAGTTAAAACCTATCACAGCCATAGGCAGGAACGCGCTTTTGATGGATTGCTCTCGATGGGGGCTGGTGGTGTAATCAACCTGCTGTTACGACCTTGATACAAGGTATGTAGAGCGCAACGCAACGCCAGCCTCGGCTGGCACTGAATGTACCTGCGGGGAATTCAGGTATCAGGGCCGCCCGTTGAGGCGGCCTTTATACTTTCTGGAGTACCGCAGCAGGTTCACCTTGCTGTCTTGTTGAAGTTGTAAGGTTTGGCTGATTGATTTGATAAAGCATACGCATTAGCCCCGATGAGCAAAGTTGGTTACCTTAGCTCTCAACGAAAACACGGAGGAAGTACAGATGTCTTTGATTAACACTAAAATTAAACCTTTCAAAAACCAGGCGTTCAAAAACGGTGAGTTCATTGAAGTAACCGAGAAAGATACCGAAGGTCGCTGGAGCGTCTTCTTCTTCTATCCGGCTGACTTCACCTTCGTTTGCCCGACCGAACTGGGTGACGTAGCTGACCATTACGACGAACTGCAGAAGCTGGGCGTAGACGTTTACTCTGTGTCTACCGATACCCACTTCACCCACAAAGCGTGGCACAGCAGCTCTGAAACCATCGCGAAAATCAAATACGCGATGATCGGCGACCCGACTGGCGCCCTGACCCGTAACTTCGACAACATGCGTGAAGATGAAGGCCTGGCCGACCGTGCAACCTTCGTGGTTGACCCGCAGGGCATTATCCAGGCTATCGAAGTTACCGCTGAAGGTATCGGCCGTGATGCTTCTGACCTGCTGCGTAAAGTGAAAGCGGCTCAGTACGTGGCTTCTCACCCAGGTGAAGTGTGCCCGGCTAAATGGAAAGAAGGCGAAGCGACCCTGGCTCCATCCCTGGACCTGGTCGGTAAAATCTAAGTTTTCACCATCCGGCAATCAATGGGCGCCCCCGCGCCCATTTCATTCCAGCACCATGATGCAAGTTGCATTCAGGCCGCCCGCAAAGGCAGCTTGCATGATGACGTCTTAAGAGAGGGAAGAACTATGCTCGACACCAATATGAAAACCCAGCTCAAGGCCTACCTTGAGAAACTGACTAAACCCGTTGAGCTGATTGCCACGCTGGACGACAGCGCGAAATCGGCAGAAATCAAAGAGCTGCTGGCAGAGATCGCTGAACTGTCTCCGAAAGTGACCTTCAAAGAAGACAATTCGCTTGCGGTTCGTAAACCCTCTTTCCTGATTACTAACCCGGGCTCGGACAAGGGACCGCGTTTTGCCGGCTCTCCGCTGGGGCATGAATTTACCTCACTGGTGCTGGCGCTGCTGTGGACCGGCGGTCATCCGTCAAAAGAAGCGCAGGCGCTGCTGGAGCAGATCCGCGATATCGACGGTGATTTTGAGTTTGAAACCTATTATTCGCTCTCCTGCCACAACTGCCCGGACGTGGTGCAGGCGCTGAACCTGATGTCGGTTCTGAACCCGCGCATCAAGCATACGGCGATTGACGGCGGTACTTTCCAGAATGAAATCACCGATCGCAACGTGATGGGTGTTCCGGCGGTGTATCTGAATGGTCAGGAGTTCGGCCAGGGCCGCATGACGCTGACGGAAATCGTCGCGAAAGTGGATACCGGCGCGGAAAAACGCGCGGCGGAAGAGCTGAACAAACGCGATGCGTACGATGTGCTGATTGTCGGTTCCGGCCCTGCGGGCGCGGCGGCAGCGGTTTACTCTGCACGTAAAGGTATTCGTACCGGTCTTATGGGCGAACGCTTTGGCGGACAGGTGCTGGATACCGTGGACATTGAAAACTACATTTCCGTACCAAAAACCGAAGGTCAGAAGCTGGCCGGTGCGCTGAAGGCTCATGTCAGCGATTACGAGGTAGATGTGATCGACAGCCAGAGCGCCAGCAAGCTGATTCCGGCGGCGGTGGAAGGGGGCTTACACCAGATTGAAACCGCCTCTGGCGCGGTGCTGAAAGCTCGCAGCGTGATCGTTGCCACCGGGGCAAAATGGCGCAACATGAACGTGCCGGGCGAAGATCAATACCGTACCAAAGGTGTGACCTATTGCCCGCACTGTGACGGCCCGCTGTTTAAAGGCAAACGGGTGGCGGTGATCGGCGGCGGTAACTCCGGCGTGGAAGCGGCTATCGACCTGGCGGGGATTGTTGAACACGTGACGCTGCTGGAGTTCGCGCCTGAGATGAAGGCCGACCAGGTGCTGCAGGATAAAGTTCGCAGCCTGAAAAACGTCGACATCGTGCTGAACGCGCAGACCACGGAAGTGAAGGGCGACGGTAGCAAAGTGACCGGTCTGGAGTACCGTGACCGTGTAAGCGGCGACGTTCATAGCGTTCAGCTTTCGGGGATCTTCGTACAGATTGGTCTGCTGCCGAACACCACCTGGCTTGAAGGCGCGATTGAGCGCAACCGCATGGGCGAGATTATCATCGATGCGAAATGTGAAACCAACGTGAAGGGCGTATTTGCCGCGGGCGACTGCACCACCGTGCCGTACAAGCAGATCATCATCGCGACTGGCGAAGGTGCAAAAGCGTCCCTGAGCGCGTTTGACTACCTGATCCGCACCAAAACCGCATAATAAAAGAAAGTAAGACATACCTGCAGTAGCCACCTCTTTATGAGGTGGCTTTTTTTTAGATTTTTTTATCCTCAATTATCCTCGTTATTAACCCCTTCATGCGTTAATTACCTGCTTCGATCAAAGAAAATAATAAGCCTGCTGATAATATCTTGTCGTTTTTTATAGCGATAAATATTTATATTTAATATGAATGATAAAGATACATCCACTTCTTCAATATATGAGACGTTAACCCCATTTGAAATAAAGGGATTGATGTTTCGTGATTTCTTTAACGCGGCGGACATGGCATCGCGATGCGCTTCGTTACATCCTTTATTCCCGGAAAGTGAAACCTGGCAGCAGGATGAGGCGTTAGAGGTTGAGTATGATTTCAACGCCCTGTTTGTCGGCCCTGCAACGCTATTGGCGCCGCCTTATGCCTCGGTGTATCTGGACGAAGAGCCTCTGCTGATGGGCGCTACAACGCTGAGCGTACGCGAATTCCTGCGCAGCATCGGGCTTTTTTTGACCGGGGAAAATAGCGTTCCCGACGATCACGTCAGCTATGAAATGGAGCTGGTGGTGATGCTCTCCGCGCATGCCAGACATTCGCCGCAATATCATGACGCACTCGCCCGCTTTGTGCAGGGGCATCTTGAATTATGGCTCCCCGCATTTATTGCAAAAATAAAGGATTGCGCGAAAACAACCGCAATTAAATGTCTCGCGTTGCAGATGACTAATTGGTTTGATGAATTAAAGACGAGAGTAATATTATGAGTATTGATAAAGGGCAGCTAAACCGGCGCTCCTTTTTAAAAGGGCTGATTGCGCTGGGTACCGTTGCCGCATTACCCGGCGGACTATTATCATCCCGATGTGCCATGGCACAGCCCCCCATTCCGTTTAACCCAAAAACCTACAAAATTTTCCGTAACGCTTGCCCGCGTAACTGCTACGACACCTGCAGCTTAAAAACCTGGGTCAAAGATGACGTCATCACCTTCGTTGACGGGGCAAGCGAGTCCACGTTTACACACGGTGCCCCGTGTGTGAAAGGGCTGACCTACCCGCGCCGGGTCTACTCCCCGGACCGTATTAAATACCCGATGATCCAGGATGGGCGCGGCAGCGGTAAATGGCGTCGCATCTCCTGGGATGAGGCCATGCAGCGCATTGCCAGCAAGATGCTGGAGATTAAAAAGAAAGACGGGTCTATGCTCGGCCTGGCGCTGTCGAAATACTCCGGCAACCTGGGCGTGATGAGTTATGCCGTGGAGGGGATGATGTCTTCTCTCGGTTACACCACGCGGTTCGCTGGTACGCCATGCTGGCCAGCAGGGATCGATGCCCAGCACTACGACATGGGCGACATGTGGTGTAACGACCCGGAAGATCTGGTGAAAGCCAAATACATCATTATCTGGGGCGCAAACCCGGCCTGGTGCTCCATGCATACCATGAAGTACATCTATCAGGCGCGTGAGAAAGGGGCGAAAGTGGTGGTCATTGATCCGCTGTTCTCGCAAACCGCCGCGAAAGCCGATTTGTATCTGCGCGTGCGCCCGGGATCGGACGGCGCATTGGCGCTGGGAATGGCGCGGCACCTGCTGGATATTGGCCGCGTCGACCAGGAGTTTGTGAACAACTTCGCGCACGGCTTCCCGGAATTTGAACAGTATCTGCGCAGCAATATCACCGTGGAGTGGGCATCTGAAATCTGTGGCCTGTCGGCAGAGGTGATTCGCCAGCTGGCGGAAGAGTTCACCGCGGTAAAACCTGCCACTGTCTGGATCGGCTACGGGATGCAGCGCCACGTCAACGGTGGGGCGAACGTGCGCGCCATTGACGCTTTTGTTGCCATGACAGGCAACATCGGTGTAGAAGGCGGCGGTGCCCGCTACGGCCATCTGCAGACCTGGGGCTACAACTATCATGCGATGACGCAGAAGCCACCGGTCGGATCTGTTGGCGTGGTGGGAGAAAGCGGCCCGGTAGGGGAGTTCGTCAGCGACAGCGGCGAAAAGAGCCACTATTCCGACCGCGCGCTGAATCTGAACCAGACCGCGCAGAGCATTCTAGATGCCAACGATCCGCCCATTCGTATGCTGTGGGTGGCGTGCAAGAACCCGTTCGCGCAGGACTTTGACCGCAACAAAATGGAAAAAGCCTTCAGCAAGCTGGAGATGGTGGTCTGCGTCGATCAGTTCTTCAACGAGACGGTGCAGCATGCCGATATTGTGTTGCCAGTGACCACCACCTTTGAGCACTGGAACCTGTCGTCGTCTTACTGGCATTACTGGCTTTCGGTGAATGAACCGGCCATTAAACCGATGTACGAGTGCAAGAGCGATCTGGATATTGCCGTGCTGCTCTCGCGTACCATTAACAAAATGGAGCCGGGCTCCTGTACTTTCCCGCAGGACATTGACCAGAAAAAATGGCTCGACCTTGAGTTCAATGAGGGCATGGCGAAGCAGTTCGGCATCCGCTCCTGGGACGATCTGCTGGATGGGCCGGTGAAAGCCAAAATGGTCAGCTCGGCGGCCTGGCACGACCGCAAGTTTAAAACGCCATCGGGCAAGTATGAGTTCCTCTCCGAGCTGTGTGAAAAGAACGGCCATAAAGCGCTGCCGGAGTATCTGCCTGCCGCGGAGGGCAAGCTGCCGTTCCATCTGTTTACTCCGCATTTGCAGTACGGCCTTCACTCTCAGTTCGTCAACCTCGACTGGATGCAGGTCTTCTGGCCGGAGCCGTTTGTCTATATCCACCCAGCCGCCGCGCACAAGAAGGGGATTCGCGAGCTGGCGAAAGTCCGCGTGTTTAACGACGTGGGCGAAGTGGAGCTGCGGGCGAAGATCACCACCAACGTGCCGGAAGATTTCCTGGTGATGTATGAGTCCTGGTTTAACAAGCTTAAGTACAACGTGCAGAACGTCGTGAAAGATACGCCAGCCGATATGGGCAAGATGGCAACCGGCGCGCCTGGCGCGGCGATCCACAGCCAGTTTGTCGACATTGCCCTTATCGCGAATGAAGGAGCAGACGCATGAGACGCGCATTTTTAGTGAACAGTGATAAATGTATTGGCTGCCGCGGATGCGCCATGGCCTGCAAGAGCTTTAACCAGCTTGAGCCGGATCGCTTCTGGCGCTATGTCTATCCGCTGGATAAAGAAATTTATCCGCATGAGGAGCGTGCGTTTTTCTCGCTGGCCTGTAACCACTGTGAAAACCCGGCCTGTCTGGCGGCGTGCCCGGTGGAAGCCTATACCAAACGTGATGACGGCGTGGTGGTCCATAACCCTGAACGCTGTATCGGCTGTAAAAACTGCATCCGTAACTGCCCGTACGGCGCGCCGCGCTTCAATGAAGAGACGCAAAAGGCGGAGAAGTGCAGCATGTGCTATGAACGTCTCGATATCGGTATGGCCCCGGCCTGCGTGAACGCGTGTCCGGTCGGTGCCCTGTCGATTATCGATCTGGATGCCGATCCGCTGCCGAACAATGCCGTGCAGTATCCGCCGGGCTTCCCGAAGATGCCTCAGCTTAATCCGGGTACGCGCTTTATTCTGGCCCGTCAGCCAAAACAGCCGGGGGATAAATAATGGAAAAGTATGAATTACCGCTCGTTATCTTTACCGTGCTGAGCCAGATGTCCGTCGGGATGACGCTGCTCCTGACCTGGCGCACGCTCCGTGGTGAAGTGCATGGCACCCGCCTTCACTGGCTGATTACCGGGCTGATTCTGGGCGTAGCCTCCATTGCCGCGGTGCTGCATCTGGCGCACCCGGAACACGCATACAACGCGTTGATTAACCTGAAACATGCCTGGCTGAGCCGCGAAATTCTGGGCGCGACCCTGTACGGCGCCATGATTGGACTGGCCTTCCTGAGTAAGGGAAACAAAGGCGCAGCGCTGCTGGCGTCCCTGTTTGGGATCCTGTTGGTGGTGGTGCAGGGAATGACCTACGCAGCACCGGCGATGCAGGCCATTGCCAACGGCATCACCATGATGCTGTTCTTTGCGACGGTCTGGGTGATGGGCTGTGCCGCAACGCCGCTGCTCGGGCTGAAAGGATCAAACGCCGCGCTGCGCCAGGGGATTATCGCCCTGATGGCGCTGCTGATTGCCGCGCCGGTGATGTGGCTCAGCGGCGGTACCATCATGAAAATGACCGCTCACGCCTGGTTAAGCTCGCCGCTCTATCTGGGTAGCCTGCTGTGCTGCGTTGTGGGTGGCGCGTTATCGCTGAAGCGCCAGCCGATGCAGAAAGCGGTGTTTGCGCTCCTGCTGGTAGGTGTGGTGCTCAGCCGCCTGACCTTCTTCGGCGATACCGTCAGCACCATCGTCAATATTGGTCACCTGTACTGATAAACAAAACCCCGCGAAAGCGGGGTTTTTTGTTGGTATTTACCGGACCACCATCACTGGAATATGGGTGTGGCGGATCACGCTGGAGGCGTTCGACCCCAGCAGGTGTGTGGTAATGGAAGGATTACGTGAACCGATCACCACCACGTCTGCATTCAGCTCCGCGGCCAGTTCATTGACGGCATCGCGCACGCTACCGAACCGGACGTGGGTTTTGATGCGGGAAGGGTCGATGCTGAAATGCCCGACCATGGTCTGCAGCCGCGTTTCGGCTTCGTGCTGTAAGTGCTCCTCAAAGCGACGCACGTCGGCGGCAAAGCGGTGCAGGCTCAGGCTGGCAGAGCCCGGTAATACGTGTAAAAGATGAATAATTCCGTCCTGCTGCGCGAGGAATTCCGCGTGGCGAACAGCTTTGTCGCTCAGTTCCATTTCGAAAACATCAACCGGCATAATGATTGTCTTATACATAACCGTTTCTCCTTGTTTATAAACGCTGGATACATTCAACCACAAAATATGAATGGTTTCTGTAAGCGCTTCGGCACTTTTCCTCTCTCGCCAGGATAAATCTCAAAAGGCGCGTATTTCCCGGCAGACTTTCAGGGGTAGCTACCCTTTATAAACTTACCTGAAACCTTTCGGAGGTCGCATGAAAGCACTCACGTACCACGGTCCGCACCATGTTCGCGTTGAGAATGTCCCCGATCCCATCATTGAACAGCCCGACGATATCATCCTGCGCGTCACGGCCACGGCGATTTGCGGCTCCGACCTGCATCTCTATCGTGGAAAGATCCCAAAGGTGCAGCACGGCGACATTTTTGGACATGAATTTATGGGCGAGATCGTCGAGTGCGGTCGAGAGGTGAAGGACCTGCAAAAAGGCGATCGCGTGGTGATCCCCTTTGTCATCGCTTGCGGTGACTGCTTCTTTTGCCGTCTGCAGCAGTACGCTGCCTGTGAGAATACCAATGCCGGGCAGGGCGCTACGCTGAACAAAAAGCAAATTCCCGCGCCGGCAGCGCTGTTTGGCTATAGCCATCTCTACGGCGGCGTGCCGGGAGGGCAGGCGGAATATGTGCGCGTGCCGAAAGGCAACGTCGGACCGTTTAAGGTGCCGCAGCTGCTCTCCGATGATAAGGCTCTGTTTCTGTCTGATATTTTACCCACCGCCTGGCAGGCGGCAAAAAATGCGCAGATTGAAAAAGGCTCCAGCGTCGCCGTTTTCGGTGCCGGTCCGGTGGGGTTGTTGACGATTGCCTGCGCACGGCTGTTAGGGGCTGAGCAGATTTTTGTTATCGACCATCACCCCTATCGGCTGCGTTTTGCCGAGGCGCGCTACGGTGCTATCCCCATCAATTTTGATGATGATAACGACGCGGCGGAAAAGATAATCGAGCAAACCGCCGGGCAGCGGGGTGTCGATGCCGTCATTGATGCCGTCGGGTTCGAAGCCAAGGGCAGCACCACGGAGACGATCCTCAGCAACCTTAAAATTGAGGGCAGCAGCGGCAAAGCGCTGCGTCAGTGTATCGCTGCCGTCCGGCGCGGCGGGGTGGTCAGCGTACCCGGCGTGTATGCCGGGTTTATTCATGGCTTCCTGTTTGGGGATGCCTTCGATAAAGGGCTGACGTTTAAGATGGGCCAGACGCACGTCCACGCCTGGCTGGGCGAACTGTTACCGCTGATCGAAAAAGGGCTGCTGACGCCGGAAGAGATTGTGACGCATTATCTCCCGCTGGCGGATGCGGAACGTGCCTATAAGATCTTCGAAAAACGGGAGGAGGAGTGCCGGAAGGTGATTCTGGTGCCCGGCGCGGAAACGCCTGAGGCCGCTGAGCAAAAAGTGAAGGGCCTGGTAAATGCGTTCCCGGGCGGCGTGGTATGAGGTCACTTGTCGGTGGCGCTCAAGTTACTGTCCTGCGATGTAGCGCAATCGGGTGAAGATGTTCGGAAAGAGGATGCAGGCGCATCCTCTGTGCAACGCGGGTCGCGTTTGTTCAGAATGACATTAACGCAGGTAATCGCCCGCGGCCTCTGGCTGGTAGAGCAGCTCCAGCACTTCCAGATGGGTGGAGGCACCGCCCGGCAAGTCCCAGTGGATGGTATCGCCCGTGCGCAGCCCCAGCAGTGCGGCCCCCACCGGCGCAAGAACCGAAAGTTGCGCGCTGCTGTCGGTCATCTGGGCCGGGTAAACCAGCGTGCGTGTCAGCTCTTCACCGGTGGTCAGGTTGCGGAATTTCACCTGGCTGTTCATGGTGACCACGTTATGCGGCATCGTCTCAGGCGTGCACATCTGCGCCCGGTCGAGTTCCTCATTCAGCGCATCGGCCACCGGAAGTGAGGCGAATTCTGCTTTTTCCAGCAGCCTGTCGATACGTTCTGCGTCGAGCTCGTTGATGATGATTGTAGGTCTGGACATTTTTTACTCCATGTCGTTAATGCTGCGTCTAACGCAGAAACCAATCCAAAAGAAAACCCTCGCCGTCTGGCAGCGAGGGTTTAACTCTCCCGATGATACTGGCTGAACGCGCAAGTTTGAAGTGATGAAGGTCACATTCATGTGCCATATGAATTTTCACTGAAATTTATTCAGTCTTCATTCCTGGCGGATTGCGTTACGCTGTATGTTCTGAACCCGGGCGCTGCGCGAAACATCATTCGCCGCAGCCCTTACCAACGAGAGAGCGCTATGTACTTCTACCAACCGTCTCAGGGGCATGGCCTGCCGCATGACCCGCTGAACGCCATTGTCGGCCCCCGTCCGATTGGCTGGATCTCCTCTTGCGACCAGGCCGGTCAGCTCAACCTTGCGCCGTATAGCTTCTTCAACTGCTTTAACTATCGCCCGCCGATCATTGGCTTTTCCAGCAACGGCTGGAAGGACAGCGTGCGTAATATTGTTGAAACAAAGGAGTTTGTCTGGAATCTGGCAACGCGCGATCTTGCGGAAGCGATGAATCAGACCTCTGCCATGCTGCCTCACGACCAGGACGAATTTACCTTTTCCGGATTAACGCCTGCGGCAAGCAAGCTGGTGAGCGCCCCCCGCGTGGCGGAAAGCCCGGTCAACTTTGAGTGCCGCCTGTCTCAGTGCATTCAGCTTACCGGCGCCGACGGTAAGCCGGTGGATACCTGGCTGGTGCTGGGAGAAGTGGTCGGGATCCATATTGCCGAAACGCTGCTGGAAGAGGGGATATACCAGACGGCGAAAGCGCAGCCCATCCTGCGTGCGGGTGGGCCGACGGCTTACTATGGCATCAGTGACGAACACCGGTTTGACATGGTGCGACCGGTGGTGGGCGATCAGTAACCGGCCTTATCAATGACAAATTGTTTTCCGCAGTTGCCTGGATGCGGCTGCGGAGCAAAGGATGTCGCAGAAAGCGGGGCGTTAATGGTGTCTGCTTTGAGTGAAATTTGCATCTCGGTCAGATACGCCGGATTACCGTTGCAGGTCAGCTTGAAGGCTTTGATATTTTCCTTGCCCCAGCTTTTGGCAACGGCGTTGTCAAAATCACTCCGTCTGACGGTTTTACCGTAATTTTCCGCAAGGAAATGACCGACGGCGCTGTTTTTCATTTCCTGATTCATTCTCACCATGGTGCCGAAATAGGCATCGGGATCAAAACCAAAGCAGACGCCATGTTTGGCATATTCGTAACGTTCCAGACAGGAGTTTCCACCCGCACCCGGCATGACCTCGTTCAGCTTAGCCGCGCCGGAAAGCGACAGCCCGGTTTCGGCTGCTGCGCATTTGCGGCTGGCCTTCACTTCCGGCATGTTCGGGATAGGGCGCGTGGCGCAGCCAAATCGCATCCATCGACGTTCATCCACGCCGCGTGCGGCAATGGATTTCGGCAGGCCGGGCCATAGCCCGTGAACGGTCAGAAAATCGGTTTTATTGTCGCGCTCTTTTTGCAGACGACATTCATCCGGTTCATTGCGGTTACGCTCGACCATGCTTTGACAAAATCCCGTTTGCCAGGATAAAGCCAGCACGTAGCGATCGAAATCGCCGTACTGCGTGGCCTTGAGGGGTTCGGCCTGTGCTGAGAAGAGACTGAGTGCAAGCGCTACTGCGCCAGACGGGATAACGATATCCTTCCTGAACATGTGATTTCCTGATTGGTTGTGCGCAATTCATTTTTGTGGGTTATTAAAGCACAAAAAGCGCCCGCAGGCGCTTTTAGGTAATCAGGAATTTCACTTAGGCGGCGCCGGGAACCAGCACTTCGGTAGCTATAATGACGATGATTAGCCCAACCAGCACCGGCACTGACGTGCGTTTCACCACTTCAAACGGCGAGATTTTGGCCATCCCGGCGACCGCTACCACCACGCCTGAGACAGGCGAGATGGTACGACCCAGGTTTGAGGCCTGGAGCATGGGAATGGAAAGATAAGCCGGGTTGATACCGGACGAGTGAGCCAGCTTAGGGATCATCTCAACGAAGGCGTAAAATGGCGCATTCCCGGAACCGGTGGTCATTGCCGCCAGCATGGTCAGTACCACCAGGACCAGCATCAGGATAATACTGGCCGAGCCAAACGAGGTGGCGATGGAGATCAGGCTCTGGATAAAGCCGATCGTGCTCAGACCCTGGGCAAAGACACCTGCTGCAACCAACAGCATCACCACGCCAGCAAACGCATCTGCCATACCGCGATACGCGACCTCAAGGCCGGAGAAGACTTTTTGGGTGTTGAAACCGCGCACGAACTCCAGCACAGCGGCTAACAGCATACAGATAACCAGAATAGTAATAATGTGCAGCTGCGGGCCCCATTTCCCGTCAAAAATGAGCACGCCGATAATCGGCGTGAACGGCAAAATGGCATAGAACGCCGGCGCGGTGGTGGTGATTTCGCTTACATCCATCATTTCATGGCTGATGTTCTCTTTCTTATCGAGATAGCGCTGCCAGAAGAAATGCGCGATACCCATTCCCGCAATGGCGACAATCGAGATCGGCAGCGTGGTTTTAAAGGCGAAGTCGATAAGCGACATTTCGGCTGCTTTCGCCGCCAGCACAACGTCTCCTGACGTCGGGGAGAGAATAATGGCCGCCGGGGAGGCGCAAATTGCCGCCGCTGCCCCACGGCTGATGCCCACGTTCACCATCACCGGGAACAGCGTGGCCATTAACAGTACGCCAAGCCCGGTTGCCGATGAAACGGCCAGCGACATCAGGCAGGCGAGGAAATAGGCGGCAACCATCAACAGATACGGCGAGTTAATGTACTGCAGGGGTTTCGAGGCAAGCTTCACAACCATGTCGTTCGCGCCAATATGGGTCATATAGGCTGCAAAACCGCACAGCATCATGATCATCATACCCAGATCGCCACCGCGGCTCATGAGCAGGATTTTAATATATTCAACAATATCCGTGGCGGTGTAGCCTGTGCTGGCTGCGCTGGCAGGTAAAACCTGATGACCCATTACTGCGCTGATTATCAGCAGCGTTAAACCACCGACAAATAAAACGCCCGTGGCTGAGTATCCTTTAATGATGTAGCGAGCTACACCCACAATGACGACGACCCCAATTAGGAGTTCGATAAACGTAAGCATGATTTCCCCTGTGTCTTTCTGCCCTGAGATATAAAAAATTAATATAAAAAAAGAAGGATGAAAATGTGCCGAATTAATGGCCCGCCCTTGCTGATTAAAATCAATAAACAGACGACTAACGAACAGCCTAACAGCGTTTTTGCCATGGCTAAGGCATTTATGTCATAAGGATCTTGACCGGCAAAGACAGCGTAACATGTCTATGTAATGATAACAAAATGTTAAAATTTTGTGTGGTCTGGCCTGTTAGTACTGGAGACGGTTAACAGACATTAGGCGTACATGATGTGGGTTTATTCGGGTTAAGCAGAACGCCGCTTTAAGAATATTCCCGAAAAGCGCCCTGATATTTAAGAGTAGGGGTGATGCCGTTAAGGCTTGGTTCAATTATTCTATGTTAAACTTTGCCTCGAATATCAAGAATGGTAATTGCATTGTGATTGTACGTAATACTTTTTTCTCTATTTTATTGTTTATTATTGGCCAGTTAACGTTTTCTTCTGTTGCACAGGCAGAGAACAACGCGACGGATAAAGGTTGGTTCTCTACTTTTACGGATAATGTTTCGCAGACCTGGTCAGCGCCTGAACATTATGATCTCTATGTCCCGGCAATAACGTGGCATGCGCGCTTTGCTTACGACAAAGAGAAAACGGATAAATACAACGAGCGTCCCTGGGGAGCGGGTTTTGGTCAGTCGCGCTGGGATGAAAAAGGAAACTGGCATGGCATCTATCTGATGGCCTTCAAAGACTCCTTTAACAAGTGGGAACCGATTGGCGGCTACGGCTGGGAAAAAACCTGGCGCCCGCTGGCGGATGAGAACTTCCACGTTGGTCTGGGCTATACCGCCGGGGTGACCGCGCGCGACAACTGGAAGTACATTCCGATCCCCGTATTGCTGCCTCTGGCCTCTGTTGGTTACGGCCCTGCAACGTTCCAGATGACCTACATTCCGGGAACGTATAACAACGGTAACGTTTACTTCGCCTGGATGCGTTTTCAGTTTTAACTGACAAAACATTACCTGGTGGTGAAAAAACGTGCAGCCGTTGATTCGTAAGCGATAAAAATCTGTCAGTGAAAATTAACGCGACTTTAGTCACTTTTTGTCAAAGATCCGCTGGACAAAAGGTCCCACAATTGATGTACTGGTAACCGACACAGCATTTGTGTCGTTTTTTAATGTAAAGGTAATTTTGATGTCTAAGATTAAAGGTAACGTTAAGTGGTTTAATGAGTCCAAAGGATTCGGTTTCATTACTCCTGAAGATGGCAGCAAAGACGTGTTCGTACACTTCTCTGCAATCCAGTCTAATGGTTTCAAAACTCTGGCTGAAGGTCAGCGTGTAGAGTTCGAAATCACTAACGGTGCCAAAGGCCCTTCTGCTGCTAACGTAATCGCTCTGTAATTCAGACGCGTCAGCAAGAATTTCAAAACCCGCTCATTGAGCGGGTTTTTTTCGTTATGAATCAGCCAAGCAGGTAAATTTTCAGGAAGCTGGCCACGATCAGTACGCTCAACAACACCATGCCTGCGCTCATCAGACTCTGTTTCATTTGTCACCCTCGTTCAGTATTGCCTTCAGAGTGACAGAGAAAAATTAAGCCAACATTAACGCTCCGGCAGTTAATGCGTGCTTACAGAGGAAAAAAGCCAAAATGCGATCCCCGTCATCGCGAAAGATCCGATCATGTTGATCGCGATATTCACCAGCGCCCAGCCGATACGACCTTCCTGAAAGAGAAAAACCGTTTCCGCGGAAAAGGTTGAAAAGGTCGTCAAACCGCCGCAGAAGCCGGTGGTAATCAAGACTTTCCACATAGGATCGATGTGCGTCATCCGGTTAAACCAGGCCAGCCCCATACCAATAATAAAAGCACCAATCAGGTTGGCGGCCAGCGTTCCTAATGGAATCGCCTGGTGCAGGGGATTAAACCGCATACTCAGTAACCACCTCGCAACGCTCCCCGTGCCTCCACCAATAAAAACAGCTAAAAGGAGTTGTAACACGCTAAATACCTGCTATTTGATGTGTAAGAGTAGCGAGTT
The DNA here is from genome assembly GCF_014895885.1 of Enterobacter cloacae complex sp. P17RS. NCBI lineage: Bacteria > Pseudomonadati > Pseudomonadota > Gammaproteobacteria > Enterobacterales > Enterobacteriaceae > Enterobacter > Enterobacter cloacae complex sp. P17RS. The sequence continues at coordinate 29,145 of NZ_JADBQK010000015.1, read as the reverse complement.
TAACGCTGTTTATAATGAGGGGACAAATATGTATGTTGCGGTAGGGCAGTTTGCGGTCACGCCTGACTGGCGGGTTAACGCAGTGCAGTGCGTTAACCTGATGATACAGGCCCGACAGAAAGGCGCGTCGCTGCTGGTGCTTCCTGAGGCGTTGCTGGCAAGGGATGATAACGACCCGGATTTGTCCGTGAAGTCCGCACAGGCCCTTGACGGCGAATTTTTACAACAGCTGCTCGCCCAGAGCGTAGGCAGTACGATGACCACCGTATTAACCGTGCACGTTCCCTCAACGCCGGGTCGCGCAGTGAATACGCTGGTGGCTATCCGTGACGGTGCCATTGTTGCGCGCTACGCCAAGCTTCATCTCTATGATGCGTTCAGCATCCAGGAGTCGCGACGCGTTGATCCGGGAGATGTCGTCCCACCGCTGATTGATATCGATGGGTTTAAGGTGGGGTTGATGACCTGCTATGACCTGCGTTTCCCGGAGCTGGCGGTGCATCTGGCGCTGCAGGGGGCGGAGGTGCTGGTATTGCCTGCCGCATGGGTTAAGGGGCCGCTAAAAGAGCAACACTGGGCTACGCTGCTTGCGGCACGCGCGCTGGACACGACCTGTTATGTTGTTGCCGCCGGGGAGTGCGGCAATAAAAACATCGGGCAGAGCAGGGTGGTTGATCCCCTGGGAGTGACGATTGCCGCCGCAGCGGAAGCGCCGGTTCTGCTGATGGCGGAGATAATTTTAGAAAGAGTTGCGCTTGCGCGTCAGCAATTACCTGTTCTTCGCAACCGTCGCTTTGCGCCACCGCAATTATTGTGATGTTTTTTTCAACAATGCTTGATTCACCTTGTTACAGATTGCTATTGTGTGCACGCGCCAAATGACCGTTAATACGATCGGGTTTTGGCGCTGAATGCAGCCTGTTTTAAGTAAAGAAGGTATCTATGGGTGAGATTAGTATTACCAAACTGCTGGTGGTTGCCGCACTGGTCGTCCTGCTGTTTGGTACCAAGAAGTTACGCACGCTGGGTGGTGACCTGGGGGCTGCCATTAAAGGCTTCAAGAAAGCGATGAACGACGATGACGCAGCCGCGAAGAAAAGCGCTGACGACATCCCGGCAGAGAAGCTTTCCCACAAAGAGTAACGGCAATGCCTGAGGGCTTGCGAAAAAAAACCGGCTCATGAGGCCGGTTTTTTTGCATTACTGTAAATGAATATTACGGTGTTATTTGACTTCTTCGCCTTTCGCCTGCATATCCGCATGGTAAGAAGAACGAACAAACGGACCACAAGCCGCGTGGGTAAAGCCCATCGCCAGCGCTTCGGCTTTCATCTCGTCAAATTCATCCGGGCTCACGTAGCGCTGTACCGGCAGGTGGTGACGGCTTGGCTGCAGATACTGGCCGAGCGTCAACATGGTCACACCGTGGCGGCGCAGATCGCGCATGACGTCGATGATTTCGTCATTGGTTTCACCCAGACCAACCATCAGACCTGACTTGGTCGGGATATGCGGATGTGCTTCTTTAAAGCGCTCCAGCAGCTTCAGAGACCAGTTATAGTCGGCTCCCGGACGCACCTGACGGTAAAGACGCGGAACGTTCTCCAGGTTGTGGTTAAACACATCTGGCGGCGTCGCGGTCAGGATATCCAGCGCGCGGTCCATACGGCCGCGGAAGTCAGGAACCAGCGTTTCGATTTTGATGTTAGGGCTTTTTTCGCGAATGGCAGTAATGCAGTCAGCGAAGTGCTGAGCCCCGCCATCACGCAGATCGTCGCGGTCAACGGAGGTGATAACCACATAACGCAGCGCCATGTCGGCGATGGTTTGCGCCAGTTTTTGCGGCTCGTTGGCATCGGGGGCCACCGGGCGGCCATGCGCCACGTCGCAGAATGGGCAGCGGCGGGTACAGATGGCACCCAGAATCATAAACGTCGCGGTGCCGTGATTGAAACATTCAGCAAGGTTCGGGCAAGAGGCTTCTTCACAAACAGAGTGAAGGCCATTCTTACGCATCGCCGCTTTGATCCCCTGGATACGCGAAGAGTCTGCCGGAAGTTTGATTTTCATCCATTCCGGTTTTCTTAACAGCGCCTCGCGCTCTGTAGCCACGTTTTTAACCGGGATAAGGGCCATTTTATCGGCATCGCGGTATTTAACACCGCGTTCCATCACAATGGGTTTACTCATAGCGTGCGTGTTCCAGTTGCGAATATCGAAGGAAAGCGTTTCAATTCAAGGGAATGTTGTATTTATCAACTATTTTTGAACGAACGACAGGCAGTATATCATTTATAGGGGCGTTAAAGCAGCCTGCCAGGTCGCCAATTTGTAAAATAGTTGTTGTTTTGTGCCTTTTGCCCTGCGAGCGGCAGGGACGTGTACGGGTACGCTCTGTCAGAAGGCCTGACGGATAATGTGGATGACGTTTTCCAGTACCGGATCGCGCAAGCTGAGCTTGTTGTAATGCAGTGAAATCTCGATAGATTCTGCATTGAGCTGGCTAAGCGGAATACTCTCCAGCGGCCAGCATTTCCGCAGCAGGTTATACAGGCGTGAAGGCATGATGCACAGCATATCGCTGCTGCCAATCAGGGATGCGGTGGTGAACATATTGTAACTGCTGAAACTGATCTGACGTTCCGGGAAAATTTCGTCAATACGCTGACGCAGAGCGTGGTTAGACTGTCCTTCGGTCATGAAAGACGAGTGGTCGTAGTTGCGCAGGTTTTCAATGGATAACGGCTCGCTGAGGACGGGGTGCTGCCTGCGGCAAACCAGCACCAGGTTATCGGCGTAAAGCACATTTTGCCCCAGCGCTCGGGCGCTAAAGCTGCCGCTATCGATGACCAGGTCCGTCTGGAACTGAGCAAGCTGAACGTCAGGTTCGTTAAGAGGCACATTGCGAAGCAGAAGCTGAGGCGCATGCTCTTTCACGGCCTGGAAGATCGCGGGCATCACCAGCACGCCGACAGAAGGGGAGCAGCCGATGGTGATGGTTCTCTGTTTGTCATAGCTTCCGGTTAAATCCAGCGCACCCAGAATCGACTCCAGCCCCTGGCTGATGTATTCGTGGAGATGTGTCGCATAGGCCGTTGGCGTGACGCCCTGGCCCTTACGGATAAATAAGGGGTCGGGAAATATAGCCCGTAGCTTTTGAATTGACTGACTTATTGCCGATGGCGTGAGATTAAGAATTTTCGCAGCATTAACGATACCCTTATGGACATATACTGCCTCAAAAATAGTCAGTAAATTGAGATCAATATTACGTAAAGTCCGAAAAATTTGCGGCTTATCTTCGCCACCAGGGTCATTCAGGCGTTTGGCTGGTAAATTATTATACTCCACGCTTTCACTCCGTATACATTCACAACATGAATGATAGTTCAATTTATTTATTATGCTTGTAGAGATTCGTAAAGTGTTGCTTTTGTTCCACTTGTTTATCAAAAACAAACAGTTGTGTGATTATCACTCAAGTTACTTAGCCTGTGTATGCCGTGCTGTCCGGAGGCTAAATAATATGTAAGGGCAATATTCGGGCGCTTCGAAAATATAGAATCTGCGGATTATTGTAAAGCGTAAAAGCGGTAAATAAACAGTGGCCCGTCAAATTATCGAGCCATTCTGGATGATATATTAAGCAGGGATATATTCGTGCGGGGGATTGTTAAGTAGTGCTAACACATTCTTCAGAAGCACGGGACGTATATTTTCTGGCGTAGCGGTATCGACCCACTGGCGCATTTGCGTCATTTCCATGCCGGCGTAGCCGCAGGGGTTTATGCGCTGGAAAGGCGTAAGATCCATATTAATATTCAATGCCAGACCGTGGAAGGAACAACCTTTACGAATACGTAGCCCCAGAGAGCAGATCTTCATTTCGCCAACGTAGACGCCCGGCGCATCGGCACGCGGATGCGCGTCAATCCCATACTCCGCCAGCGTGTTGACGACGGTCTGTTCCAGTAACGTCACCAGCTCACGTACGCCAAGCTTTCTGCGCTTCAGATTAAGCAGGACGTACATGACCTGCTGACCCGGACCGTGGTAAGTCACCTGTCCGCCACGATCGCTCTGGATCACCGGGATATCGCCCGTCATTAATAAGTGTTCCGCTTTTCCCGCCTGGCCCTGCGTAAATACCGGCAGATGTTCGACCAGCCAAATCTCATCAGGGGTTGTGTCATCGCGTGAATCGGTGAACTCGTGCATAGCCTGAGAGACAGGCTCATAAGGTTGCAGCCCGAGATGACGGACCAGAATTTTATCCTGATACAAAACGCGTCTCCGAAGACGAGAAACAAAAGATGAGGGGGAGTATATCACAGCGGGGAAGAGGGGTTACCCGGTAAACCGGGTAACCGCAAAGGGACTACAGCACCATACGAACGATTTCGATATTGCCGAGCTCTTCGTACAGCGTCTCAACCTGCTCGATATGTGTGGCAGTGATGGTAATAGAAACCGAGTGGTAGTTGCCCTTGCTGCTTGGTTTTACTGACGGAGAGTAGTCACCCGGCGCATGGCGCTGTACCACTTCAACCACCTGATCAACCAGCTCAGGTTTCGCCAGACCCATTACTTTGTAGGTAAACGGGGTAGGGAATTCAAGCAGTTCGTTAAGTTTGGTTTTCATGTCAGCTCCGGCGTAACGTCAAAAAGAATAACTCCCACGTCAGGTGGGAGTTATCAGGATACTTAGTATATGGGGATCAAAATCACACTTTCAAGTGTTCGATTTTTAGCCAAACCAGTGATGGAACATCAGTTTAATGTAATCAATGATTTTGCCGAAGAAATTGCCTTCAGGAATTTCTTCCAATACCACGAGTGGACGCTGGTCGATCGTTTTACCGTCCAGCTGGAAGTTGATGGTACCCACCACCTGGTTTTTATGCAGCGGGGCATGCAGTTCGGTGGTGTTGAGCACATAGCTTGCTTTCAGATCCTTCATACGACCGCGTGGAATGGTCAGGTAGAGGTCTTTATCCACGCCCAGAGAAGCACGATCGTTATCGCCGAACCAGACGGGTTCAGAAGCAAATTCTTTGCCTGCTTTCAGCGGGTTCACGGTTTCGAAGAAACGGAAGCCCCAGGTCAGCAGCTTCTTACTCTCGGTTTCGCGACCTTTAAAGGTGCGACCGCCCATCACGGCAGAGATCAGGCGCATCTGGCCTTCAGTGGCAGAGGCTACCAGGTTGTAACCGGCTTTGTCGGTGTGGCCGGTTTTGATGCCGTCAACGTTCAGGCTGTTATCCCACAGCAGGCCGTTACGGTTGGTCTGACGAATGCCGTTGAAGGTGAACTCTTTCTCTTTGTAGATAGAGTACTCGTTAGGTACGTCGCGGATCAGCGCCTGACCAATCAGCGCCATATCACGCGCGGAGCTGTACTGACCGTCTGCATCGAGACCGTGTACGGTCTGGAAGTGGCTGTTCTTCAGACCCAGGGCATTTACGTAGCTGTTCATCAGGCCCACGAACGCATCCTGACTACCGGCGGCGAAATCGGCCATGGCCACGCAGGCATCGTTACCGGACTGCAGGTTAATGCCACGAATTAACTGAGAAACCGGAACCTGCATTCCTGGTTTCAGGAACATCAGCGAGGAACCTTTGAAAACAGGGTTCCCGGTAGCCCACGCATCGTTGCCGATGGTGACCAGATCCGTCTCTTTGAACTTACCGGCTTTCATTGCCTGGCCGATGACGTAGCTGGTCATCATTTTAGTCAGGCTGGCCGGGTCACGGCGGGCATCGGCATTCTGTTCTGCCAGCACTTTGCCAGAGTTGTAATCGATCAGGATGTAGGATTCCGCGTCGATTTGCGGAACGCCAGGGATCATGGTCTTGATATTCAGGTCATCAGCATGAGCTGCAGAGAGTGCAGCCGCGCAAAGGGCCGTGGTCAGCGCCATGCGCTGCACAAAACGAGCAGAAAAAGTGGTCTTCATGGTCAGAACTACGACATCCGTGATGGAATTAAAAAAAGTGCCTTACTATAGCAAATGCTATTCAGGCAGGCATCCGACTTTAAGCATGAGTTTGTGAATGTGTTTTACACAAACTGACATTTCGGATACCGCCGATTAATTACTTCGTAACAGCGATAAAGGACTGCAGCTGTGCCTCGCTCTGCAAACGCTGCTGCAGGGATGCCGCCTGCGACTTGCTGGCAAACGGCCCCATCTGAATACGCCAGACCGCGCCGTTTTGCTCAACGCGTCCAGGCACGCCAAACTGCTGGCTTAGACGCTGCTGATACTGCTGGGCACGGGCCCGATCGCTCACTGCGCCCACCTGGACGACAAAGCCGCCGCTGGCTGCTGCGGGAGCGGCAACGGCTGCGCTCTGGGTCGTGACCGGAGCCGTTACCGGGGCAGGCTGCTGCACGACGGGAGCGGCAACAGGGGCTGGCGTCGGCTCACTGCTCTCCAGCACGCCCGAGGCTAAGTTCGTTGGTGCGCCAAGGAAGCCGCTGCTTTTTACCGGTGCGCCAGTGGCATCATCGCTTTGCAGGGTGTCATTGCTGATCGGGCGTATTTCTCCCGCCGGCTGAGAAGGCTCTGCCGGCGAGGAGACGCTTCCCATGCCGCCGTCCAGATTTGGGCGGTCGGGGAGGGCATAGGTCTGTTTCGCCACCGTGGTACACGCGGTTCCCGGCCCGGAGAGCGAACCATCCTGCGCCACGATAATTGGGTCAATGCGAACTTTGGTGTTGTTCGAGGTATTCAGGCGATCGGCAGACGCGCGGGACAGGGAAATCACCCGGTCATTACCGTACGGGCCGCGGTCGTTAATACGCACGACGATCATACGGCCGTTCGCCAGGTTGGTGATACGGGCGTAGCTAGGGATAGGTAGCGTCGGGTGCGCCGCAGTCAGCTGCATTGGGTCAAATGTTTCACCCGATGCCGTCAGGTTACTGCCCGGCTCAGCATCATAAATGGCGGCAAAGCCAGCCTGGCTAAAGCGGGACGGATCCTGCACAATTTTGTAGCTTTTGCCGTCGCGCTCGTAATCCTGATTCGCGCTGGCATTCAGCGGTTCATAAACGGGATCGGCACCGCTAATTTCAACGATTGGGCCATTACACACCGCAGGCTGCGGCGGCGCGACGGTTGCCTGTTGCTGACCATCATCACTTGTACAGGCCGCAAGTAAACTTGCCGCAATGCAGATACCCAGCCACTGCTTACGCATTCCGATCCCCTTATTTTTATACGCTTTTTGACAACATTTTTCTGTGGGTGTGGATCGACATCACGATACCAAACCCGGCCATCAACACGATCAGTGCCGAGCCTCCGTAACTCACCAGCGGCAGCGGTACGCCTACCACCGGCAGAATACCACTCACCATACCAATATTTACGAAGACATAAACGAATAAAATCAACATCAGTCCGCCTGCCATGACGCGGCCGAAGGTGGTCTGCGCGCGGGCCGCAATCCACAAACCTCGCATGATGAGCAGCACATAGAGCGCCAGCAGGATCAGGATGCCAACCAGTCCCAGCTCTTCCGCCAGTACCGCAAAGATAAAGTCGGTGTGGCGCTCCGGTAAAAACTCCAGCTGCGACTGGGTACCGTGCAGCCAGCCTTTACCGCGCAGGCCGCCGGAGCCAATCGCAATCTTGGACTGAATAATATGATAGCCCGCACCGAGCGGATCGGTTTCCGGATCGAGAAGCATCATGACGCGCTGGCGCTGGTAGTCATGCATCAGGAAGAACCACAGGATAGGGATAAACGCTGCAACCAGCACCACCGCGATACCAATCAGACGCCAGCTTAAGCCCGACAGGAACAGGACAAACAGGCCGGAGAGGGCGATAAGGATCGAGGTGCCGAGGTCAGGCTGCGCCGCAACCAGCAGTGTCGGCAGGAATATCAGCACCAGGGCGATAGCGGTATTTTTCAGCGACGGCGGACAGACGTCGCGGTTGATAAAGCGCGCCACCATCAGCGGGACTGCGATTTTGGCAATCTCCGAGGGCTGGAAACGAACAACGCCCAGATCCAGCCAGCGCTGTGCCCCTTTTGAGATGGCACCGAACGCATCTACCGCCACCAGCAAAATAATACAGAAGATGTAGAGATAGGGCGCCCAGCCTTCATAGACGCGCGGCGGGATCTGCGCCATTACCACCATAATGACCAGACCCATCGCGATCTGGCCGATCTTGCGTTCCATCATGCCGATGTCCTGGCCGCTGGCGCTCCAGATAACCAGGGCGCTGTAAACCAGCAGGGCCAGCAGGATCAGCAGCATGGCTGGGTCGATGTGAATTTTATCCCACAGCGATTTTTTATTTGGATTATCCGTCATGATTATTGGTCCTCCGCCGCAGCGGCGGCCGGATTTTCAGCCGGGAGTTCGGTGTTGTTATCACCCAGCATAATGTGGTCCAGGATCTGGCGCATGATGGTCCCTACCGCCGGGCCAGCGCCGCCGTTCTCCAGAATCATTGCCACCGCCACCTGCGGGTTATCATAAGGGGCAAACGCCGTCATCAGCTTATGGTCACGCAGACGTTCGGCAATGCGGTGTGCGTTATAGGTTTCATTGGCTTTCAGACCAAAGACCTGCGCCGTACCGGATTTCGCGGCCACTTTATATGGCGTACCGGCGAAATACTTGTGCGCGGTTCCGTTTGGACGGTTTGCCACACCGTACATACCGTCTTTCGCTATTTCCCAGAAGCCGGAATGGATGTCGCCTACCGGCGCTTCATGGGGCTGCACCCACGGCACTTTTTTGCCATCTTCAACGGTGCTTTGCAGCAGATGCGGAACTTTCACCACGCCGTCGTTAATGAGTATCATCATCGCTTTGTTCATCTGAAGCGGGGTGGCCGTCCAGTAACCCTGGCCGATACCCACCGGTATGGTATCACCCTGATACCACGGCTTCTTAAAGCGCTTCAGCTTCCACTCACGGGTTGGCATGTTGCCGGAGCGCTCTTCAGCCAGATCCACGCCGGTGTAATGTCCGTAGCCGAATTTGCTCATCCACTCAGACAGGCGGTCAATGCCCATGTCATACGCCACCTGATAGAAGAAGGTATCCGCAGATTCTTCCAGAGATTTCGTAACGTTCAGATGGCCGTGGCCCCATTTCTTCCAGTCGCGATAGCGTTTTTCAGAGCCCGGTAGCTGCCACCAGCCCGGGTCAAACAGGCTGGTATTGCGGTTGATGACGCCCGCGCTCAGCGCTGAGACCGCCACGTACGGTTTAACCGTTGATGCCGGCGGGTAAACGCCTTGCGTGGCGCGGTTCACCAGCGGGGTGTTAGGGTCATTCAGCAGGCCGGAATAGTCTTTGCTGGAGATGCCGTCAACAAAGAGGTTCGGGTCATAGCTTGGCATAGAAACCATCGCCAGAATGCCGCCGGTGCGCGGGTCGGTGACCACCACGGCGGCGCGGCTGCCCGCCAGCAGGGTTTCAATATACTGCTGCAGTTTGAGATCGAGCGTCAGATAGACGTCGTGCCCCGCCTGAGGCGGCACTTCCTTAAGCTGGCGAATGACGCGACCACGGTTGTTGACCTCAACTTCTTCATAGCCGGTCTGCCCGTGCAGGACATCTTCGTAGTAGCGTTCAATCCCCAGCTTGCCGATATCGTGCGTCGCGGCGTAGTTCGCCAGCTTGCCGTCTTTATCGAGGCGCTCGACGTCTTTATCGTTAATCTTGGAAACGTAGCCAATCACATGCGTCAGCGCGGATCCGTAAGGATAGTAGCGACGCTTGTAACCCTTCACTTCCACACCGGGGAAGCGGTACTGGTTCACCGCAAAACGTGCGACCTGGACTTCCGTCAGATTGGTTTTAACCGGAATGGAGGTGAAACGGTGAGAGCGGGCGCGCTCTTTTTTGAAGGCCGCGATATCATCATCGTTAAGATCGACAACGCTCCTTAGCGCTTCCAGCGTATTCTGCACGTTATCGACCTTCTCCGGCATCATCTCGACTTGATAGATGGTGCGGTTTAACGCCAGAGGGGTGCCGTTACGGTCGTAGATAATGCCGCGGCTGGGGGCGATAGGCACCAGCTTGATACGGTTTTCGTTAGAACGCGTCTGGTAATCGGTAAAGCGGACAATTTGCAGATTATAAAGGTTGGCGATCAGCACGCCGGTAAGCAGCAAAATCCCCGTAAAGGCGACCAGCGCCCGGCGCACAAACAGCGCGGACTCAGCCGTATAGTCGCGAAAAGAATTCTGTAGTTTCATCCGCTGCTTAATCTACCCTGGTCAGTCATTACTCGCGGTGATAGGGGTGGTTGGTAGTAATGCTCCACGCGCGATACAAGCTTTCCGCCACCAGGACCCGCACGAGCGGGTGGGGCAGCGTCAGCGCAGAGAGAGACCAACTTTGTTCTGCTGCCGCTTTGCAGGCGGGGGATAACCCTTCAGGTCCGCCAATCAACAGACTGACGTCGCGGCCATCCTGCTTCCAGCGCTCCAGTTCATGCGCCAGCTGCGGCGTATCCCAGGGTTTACCTGGAATATCAAGGGTGACGATGCGGTTCTTGCCTGCGGCAGCAAGCATCAGTTCACCCTCTTTGTCGAGAATACGTTTGATATCCGCGTTCTTACCGCGCTTACCGGCGGGGATCTCCACCAGTTCGAACGGCATATCTTTGGGAAAACGACGCAGATATTCAGTAAAACCGGTTTGTACCCAGTCCGGCATTTTGGTGCCGACGGCGACCAGCTGCAACTTCACGCATTAACCCCAGAGTTTTTCCAGCTCATACAGGCGACGGCTCTCTTCCTGCATGACGTGGACAATCACATCGCCGAGGTCAACAACCACCCAGTCAGCGGTCGCTTCACCTTCAACACCAAGCGGTAAGAGTCCTGCTGCGCGCGATTCCTGAACCACATGGTCGGCAATCGAAACAACATGACGCGTAGAGGTACCGGTGCAGATAATCATGCAGTCGGTAATACTGGATTTACCCTTAACGTCGATAGCGATGATGTCCTGACCTTTCAGGTCATCAATTTTGTCGATAACAAAATCCTGGAGTGCTTTACCCTGCAAGTTTTCCCCCTGGGTGAATGAGATTGTACAACTATGAATTCGTGGCCAGACAGTATACCTGAACTGACGCCCCTGTCGGGACAAATGTCACCGTCCGGGCTTTTGAAGGCGGGTATCATCCCACCCTCCGCCTGAGATTGCATCGCCATTTTTGTAAAACAATTTCTGTAAAGCAACGATCGGCGGGAAAGTCTGGCAGCGGAGGATAACAGTATGGCTTAACCTGTCAAGGCAGGATAATCAATATGCTGCTTTTTATGCCCTCCGGCTATTTATCTGCGGTTTTCTGATACAACCCGTGCGTATGAATATACGCCAGCACCGGGGCAGGCAGCAGATCGTCACAGGCTAAACCCTGCTGTAAACGTTCGCGAATAACGGTCGCAGAGATGTCGAACCACGGCGTCTCCGCCAGATAAATCTTCCCGGCGGGCTGGTTGTGAAGATCTTCAACGTTATCGGTGAGATGGTCTTCAAGCCACTGCTGATATTGCGCTTCGCGCATGGTCAGCGGGTAGCCCGGACGGCGGCAGACGAGCAGGTGGCTGTTCCCCAGAATGGTTTCATACTTGTGCCACGTGGGGAAGTTGAGCAGGGAGTCCTGACCGATGATAAAGGCGAGCGGCTGGTCAGGCCCTTGCTCGGCCCGCCACTCCTGCAGCGTTTGCGACGTCCACGAGGGGGTGTCGCGACGCAATTCCCGTTCATCCAGCCTGAAGAGCGGCTTATCCGCGATAGCCAGAGCGAGCATCTCTTTGCGCTGCTCGCTGGTTGCTTCAGGCTGGGGGCGGTGCGGCGGAACATTATTGGGCATGATGGTAACGCGCTGCAGGCCGATCAGATTTGCCAGAATTTCTACCGGCTTCAGATGCCCGTAGTGTACCGGGTCAAAGGTGCCGCCATACAGGGCCTGTAAAGAGTGCATACTATCCATCAATAAATACGTCAGCCAGCGCCTTGTGGCAGAGCAGCAAGGAAAGGCTTTCCAGCTCCGCCCACACCGACTGGCCGTAATCTTGTTTTAGGGTGAGCTCGGCGCGCATCAGAAGCTGCACCGCCTGGCGCAGCTGTTCATGGCTCAGGCGGTTGATGGCCTCGGTGGTCATTGCCCGCCGGTTTTGCCACACCCGGTGTTTATCAAACAGGGAGCGTAACGGCGTATGGGCCGACTGGCGCTTGAGCGTTATCAGCAGCAACAGCTCGCGCTGCAGCGTGCGCAGCAGAATGACGGGTTCACTGCCCTCCAGGCGCAGCTGCTGGAGAATATGCAGGGCGCGTTTGCTTTTCGCCGACAACAGAGCATCCACCCAGTGGAACGGCGTGAAGTGTGCGGCATCGTTAACCGCCTGCTCAACGCGCGGTAAAGTCAGCTTGCCGTCCGGCCAGAGCAGGGAGAGCCTGTCCAGCGCCTGTGCCAGTGCCAGCAGGTTGCCTTCATAGCAGTAGCAGAGCAGTTGGTTCGCCGCATCGTCCAGTTGAAGGTTGTGCTGCTTCGCTCTCGCGGCGACCCATTTAGGCAGGTGCGCCTGCTCAGGCGTCTGGCAGGTGACCAGCACCGCGTGGGTCGCGAGCTGGGTGAACCATGCCGCGTTTTCCTGCGCTTTGGTGAGCTTGCTGCCGCGCACAATCAACAGCAGATCGCTGTGTAACAGGCTGACCAGCGTGGCGAGTTGCTCATTGATGGCCGCGTTAGGGCCGTTCTCCGGCAGCAGGATCTGGATTGTCTGGCGCGACGCAAAAAGGCTCATCGCCTGACAGAGTGAGAAGAGGGCGTTCCAGTCGGTGGCGTTATCCACCTGAACGGTATGGTGTTCATCAAAGCCCTGAGCCGCGGCCGCATGCCGCACGGCATCCAGGCTTTCCTGAAGTAGTAACGGGTCGTTTCCGAGCAGCAGATACGCCGCGCGCAGCCCTTCATTGAGCTGCGCGCGGAGTTGTTCAGGATACAGCCTGATCATCATTTACCCAGAGAGGTAGAAACAGGAGGCGTACTGGCATCCGGTTTTTCAATAATGTCAGAGCCTTCTCGGTTAGACGCTGCAATACCCGGCAGTTTGCGGATCAGCTGTTCCGCCGCCTTGTCGTACATTTCGTTGATGATAATCTGCTGTTCGGCATCTTTTGCCAGCGCGGTTTGCGGGTTATCAAAGAACGAACGATACACTTTTGCGCTGATCGGATAGATGTCTTTACCCGGGATCAGTACAGCCGCGTTGACCGACAGCACCATCTGATATTCAGCCGTGCGGCCGTCCTGGAAGATGGACGCCGTATCCTGGCCCAGCGTCATTCCCAGTACGCGCAGAGACGGTACATCCTGGCGCAGCGTACCTTTCTCAATAAGCTCAACGCCGTTCAGGCGCAGCTGATTACGAATGGCCCGGCTGAGCGGTCCGTTTGGATCCCCGGAATCAAAGATCATTGTTTTCATCTCAGCAGGCACCGCCGTGGTATTGCGCAGGTGCCAGCCACAGCCAGCGGTGACAAGCACCGCCAGAGATAAGAGTATTGTTGCCAGTTGTCGCACGTTTCCTCCCGCGCTTAGCCAACGACCAGATTGAGCAGTTTACCCGGTACGTAGATCGCTTTACGTAAGGTAACGCCCTCAAGATATTTCGCAACCAGAGGTTCCTGGCCCGCGCGCTCGCGAACCTGATCTTCAGTTGCATCGACCGCCACGGTAATTTTACCACGGACTTTGCCGTTGACCTGGACCACCACCAGCGTGGTGTTTTCCACCATCGCTGCTTCGTCAGCCACCGGCCACGGCGCGTTGTCGATATCGCCTTCGCCTTTCAGCTCCTGCCACAGGGTGAAGCTGACGTGTGGCGTGAACGGGTTAAGCATGCGAACCACGGCCAGCAGCGCTTCACGCATGATGGCACGATCCTGCTCGCCGTCCTGCGGGGCTTTCGCCAGCTTGTTCATCAGTTCCATAATAGCCGCAATTGCGGTATTGAAGGTCTGACGACGGCCAATATCATCGGTCACTTTCGCGATCGTTTTATGAACATCACGACGCAGCGCCTGCTGATCTTCGCTCAGCGCAGCGGCGTTCAGTGCCGGAGCATGACCCTGTGCGGTATGTTCGTACACCAGCTTCCAGACGCGTTTCAGGAAGCGGTTCGCGCCTTCTACGCCCGATTCCTGCCACTCAAGGGTCATATCAGCCGGAGAAGCAAACATCATGAACAGACGTACGGTGTCCGCGCCGTAACGCTCAACCATCACCTGCGGGTCGATGCCGTTGTTTTTAGACTTGGACATCTTGCTCATGCCGGTATAAACCAGTTCATGGCCTTCAGCGTCTGTCGCCTTCACGATACGGCCTTTCTCGTCGCGCTCAACGATCGCATCAACCGGAGAAACCCAGTTACGCTCTCCATTCGCGCCAACGTAGTAGAAGGCGTCTGCCAGCACCATACCCTGGCACAGCAGCTGTTTAGCGGGCTCGTCAGAGTTCACCATGCCGGCATCGCGCATCAGCTTATGGAAAAAGCGGAAGTAGAGCAGGTGCATGATGGCGTGTTCGATACCACCAATATAGATATCTACCGGCAGCCAGTAGTTGGCGGCGTCAGAATCCAGCATGCCTTCTTTGTACTGCGGGCAGGTGTAGCGCGCGTAGTACCAGGAGGACTCCATAAAGGTATCGAAGGTGTCGGTTTCACGCAGCGCAGGCTGGCCGTTGACGGTGGTTTTGGCCCACTCAGGATCGGCTTTGATCGGGCTGGTGATGCCGTCCATAACCACGTCTTCCGGCAGGATCACGGGCAGCTGATCTTCAGGCGTTGGCATGACGGTGCCGTCTTCCAGGGTCACCATTGGAATTGGCGCACCCCAGTAACGCTGACGGGACACGCCCCAGTCGCGCAGACGGAAGTTCACTTTACGCTCGCCCACGCCCAGTGAGGCCAGCTTATCGGCGATGGCGTTGAAGCCCTCTTCGAAGCTGAGGCCGCTGAACTCACCGGAGTTAAACAGGGTGCCTTTTTCAGTCAACGCCTGCTCGGACAGGTCAGGTTCAGAACCATCGGCGGCCAGAATAACGGCTTTAATCGGCAGGTTGTATTTGGTGGCAAACTCGTAGTCACGCTGATCGTGACCCGGAACGGCCATGACTGCACCTGTACCGTACTCCATCAGAACGAAGTTTGCTGCCCAGACCGGGATCGCTTCGCCCGTCAGCGGGTGCTTAGCATAGAAGCCCGTCGCAACGCCTTTTTTCTCCATCGTCGCCATGTCGGCTTCGGCCACTTTCGTGTTGCGGCATTCGTCGATGAAGGTCGCCAGTTCCGGGTTGTTCTCTGCCGCTTTCTGCGCCAGCGGGTGACCTGCGGCCACGGCCAGATAGGTCGCACCCATGAAGGTGTCCGGACGGGTGGTGTAGACGGTCAGGGTCTGGTCGTAGTTCTCAACGTTGAAGGTAATTTCCACGCCTTCAGAACGGCCGATCCAGTTGCGCTGCATGGTCTTAACGGTGTCAGGCCAGTGATCCAGCGTATCCAGATCGTTCAGCAGTTCGTCAGCGTAAGCGGTGATTTTGATAAACCACTGCGGGATCTCTTTACGCTCAACTTTGGTGTCGCAGCGCCAGCAGCAGCCGTCGATAACCTGCTCGTTCGCCAGAACGGTCTGGTCATTCGGGCACCAGTTAACGGCAGAGGTCTTCTTGTACACCAGGCCTTTTTTGTACAGCTCGGTGAAGAACTTCTGCTCCCAGCGGTAGTATTCCGGGGTACAGGTCGCCAGCTCGCGGCTCCAGTCATAGCCGAAGCCCAGCATTTTGAGCTGGTTTTTCATGTACGCGATGTTGTCGTACGTCCACGGTGCCGGAGCGGTATTGTTTTTTACCGCTGCGCCTTCTGCAGGCAGGCCGAACGCATCCCAGCCGATTGGCTGCAGAACGTTTTTGCCCAGCATGCGCTGGTAACGGGCGATCACATCACCGATGGTGTAGTTACGCACGTGGCCCATGTGTAGTCGACCAGAAGGATAGGGAAGCATCGACAGGCAGTAATACTTCTCTTTGCTCTCGTCTTCGGTTACTTCAAAGGTGCGCTTCTCGTCCCAGTGTTGCTGGACTTTTGATTCTATCTCTTCCGGGCGGTATTGCTCTTGCATGGCAGCCAGTGGTCCTGTGTTCAATACAGCTACAAAAATGTAGCCAATGGATGTGGTAATTCAGATCCGCATAGCATAGCCCAAACGCCCGCGTCAAAACAGCCTTTCGCGCAATTGCACTTTGCAGGAATTTACCGGGTCTGTGCTTCACCTGACAAAGCGGCGGCGAAATAAGGTCTATTATTAGAAATAGTTACTTACCCGGGAGGCAAAATGATGAACAAGGTTGCTCAATTTTACCGCGAACTGGTGGCGACACTGACGGAACGGCTTCGTAACGGCGAGCGCGATATTGATGCGCTGGTCGAACAGGCGCGTGAACGGGTGACGCAAACGGGTGAGTTAACGCGAACCGAAGTGGAAGAGGTGACGCGCGCCGTACGCCGCGATCTGGAAGAGTTCGCGCGCAGCTACGAAGAGAGCCAGGATGAGATCGCCGACAGCGTCTTTATGCGGGTGATCAAAGAGAGCCTGTGGCAGGAGCTGGCGGATATTACCGATAAAACCCAGCTGGAGTGGCGCGAGGTGTTCCAGGATTTAAATCATCACGGCGTGTACCAGAGCGGTGAAGTGGTGGGGCTGGGGAATCTGGTGTGCGAGAAGTGCCATCACCATATTGCGGTATATACGCCGGATGTGTTGCCGCTGTGCCCGAAGTGCGGGCACGATCAGTTCCAGCGTCGCCCGTTTGAGCCATAAGTAAAAGCGCAGTTTAGTTCCCTCTCCCACCGGGAGAGGGCCAGGGTGAGGGCATCAGGCCGCACAATAGTAAGCAAGTCTTTCCGCCAGCAAATCCACAAACGCCTCCCGGTCGATATCCACCATCAGCGTCGTATTCGGTTTATTCCCCGTCAGCGAATAGTAATCCACCACCGTCATCCCCTGGGTATATTTCCCCTGCGTCTCCACGCCAACCCATCTGTCCACCGTAGTAAACATTTCAGGCTTCAGCAGCCAGGCGATGGTGCACGGGTCATGCAGCGGCGCGCCGTGAAAGCCCCATTTCTCGGCTTTGTGATACTCCATAAAGAAGTCGAGCAGCTCGGCTACGGTTGTCGCAACCGGGTTGCCCACGGCGCGGAAGCGCTCAATATCGTCCGCCATAATCTGTGCCCGATGCGTCACGTCCAGCCCCGCCATCACAATCGGCAGGCCCGACTGGAAGACGATCTCCGCAGCTTCAGGATCAACAAAGATGTTGAATTCGGCCGCAGGCGTCCAGTTCCCCAGCCCCATTGATCCGCCCATGATGACGATACGGGCGATGTTGCTGTGCAGTTCAGGATGGCTGTTCAGCAGAAGCGCAACGTTGGTCTGCGGGCCGGTAGCCACCAGCGTCACGGGCTCTGCGCTTTCACGCAGCACCTTCGCCATTAGCTCGACGGCGGTGCAGTCTTGCGGTGTGAAACCTGGCTCCGGCAGCGCCGGGCCATCCAGCCCGCTTTCACCATGAACGTTGTCGGCAATGATCAGCTCGCGCATCAGCGGCTTAACGGCGCCGCCTGCGACAGGAATATCGGTGCGTTTCAGCAGCGTCAGCATTCGTAAAACGTTGCGCAGGGTTTTGTCCGGCGTCTGATTTCCGGCGGACGAGGTGACCGCTTTCACGTCCAGTTCAGGGGAGGCAAGCGCGAGGACGAGCGCGATCGCGTCATCATGACCCGGATCGCAGTCGAGAATTATAGGGTGTGCCATAGCGTTCTCCATTCTTAGCATTATTTTGTGACAAGGTTAACGCTGCGATGTGACGCCGAATAGAAAAAGAGATCTAAAGCGTGAAGCAGTGCGCAATCCGCAGATTGCGCACCGAGAAGATTAGTGCAGGATTTTCGCGAGGAAATCTTTGGCGCGTTCGGATTTCGGGTTGGCGAAGAACTCTTCTTTCGGTGAGTCTTCGACAATTTTCCCTTCGTCCATGAAGATCACGCGGTTGGCCACTTTACGGGCGAAGCCCATTTCGTGCGTCACCACCATCATGGTCATCCCTTCGTGCGCCAGCTCGACCATCACGTCCAGCACTTCGTTGATCATTTCAGGATCGAGTGCTGACGTGGGCTCATCGAACAGCATCGCCACCGGATCCATGCACAGCGCGCGCGCAATCGCCACACGCTGCTGCTGGCCGCCGGAAAGCTGTGCCGGAAACTTATCGGCATGTGCAGAAAGCCCCACGCGCTCCAGAAGCTTGAGCCCCTTTTCGCGCGACGCTTTTTTATCACGCTTGAGCACTTTGACCTGAGCTAGCGTCAGGTTCTCAATAATGGACAGATGAGGGAACAGCTCAAAATGCTGGAACACCATGCCGACGTGAGAGCGAAGCTGGGCCAGGTTGGTTTTCTTGTCGTTCACTTTCGTGCCGTTAACAACAATTTCTCCCTGCTGCACAGGCTCCAGACCATTAACCGTTTTGATCAGCGTAGACTTACCGGAACCGGACGGCCCGCACACCACCACCACATCGCCTTTTTTGACTTCGGTGGAGCAGTCGGTCAGCACCTGAAAGTGCCCATACCATTTAGAAACATTTTTCAGGGAAATCATTATACCGTCCTTTTCTTCAGCCAGCTGACCAACAGCGACGCGCTTAAACTAATCACAAAATAGACCGCACCCGCGAAGAGCACCATCTCGACCTGCGTACCATCACGTTCACCTATGGTCGACGCGGTACGGAAGAAGTCCGCCAGACTCAGAACGTAAACCAGAGAGGTATCCTGGAACAGCACGATACCCTGGGTCAGCAGGAGCGGAACCATCGCGCGAAACGCCTGAGGCAGAATGATGAGCTGCATGGACTGCCAGTGCGTCATTCCCAGCGCCAGCGCGGCGCTGGACTGCCCACGGGAGATACTCTGGATACCCGCACGGATAATCTCTGAATAGTAAGCGGCCTCAAACATCGAGAACGCCACCATCGCAGAGATCAGGCGGATGTCGGTTTTCGGCGACAGTCCCAGCACATTCTGTAAGAAGCCTGGAACAATCAGGTAAAACCACAGCAGCACCATCACCAGCGGGATGGAGCGGAAGACGTTAACGTAGGCAGTCGCAAACCAGGCGAGCGGCTTAAAGCTCGACAGGCGCATGACGGCCAGCAGGGTGCCCCAGACGATACCCACGACGATAGCGATCGCGGTGATCTTTAGGGTAATCACCAGGCCATCGAGCAGGTAAGGCATGGATGGAACGATAGAACTCCAGTCAAATTCGTACATTATTTGCCTCCCAGATTGCCCGGCAGGCGTACTTTGCGTTCAACCAGGTTCATCACCAGCATGATGAAAGCGTTAATCAGAACATACGCGAGCGTGATCGCGGTGAAGGATTCCCACGCGTGAGCGGAGTAATCCAGCAGCTTGCCCGCCTGTGCAGCCATATCCACCAGGCCGATGGTTGAGGCGATGGCCGAGTTTTTCACCAGGTTCATCATCTCAGAGGTCATCGGTGGAACGATAACGCGGTAGGCGTTAGGCAGCAGCACGTAGCGGTAGGTTTGTGGCAGGGTCAGGCCCATCGCCAGGCCCGCATTTTTTTGTCCGCGTGGCAATGACTGAATGGCGGCACGCACCTGCTCGCAAACGCGCGCAGCGGTAAACAGCCCCAGACACATCATGGAGGAGACAAAGAACTGCACGTTCGGATCCAGCTCCGACTTGAACCACATGCCAATATTTTCCGGCAGCAGTTCCGGGATGACCAGATACCAGGTAAAGAACTGCACGATGAGCGGAACGTTACGGAACAGTTCCACATACAGGGTGCCAATTGTTGAAAGAAAACGGTTAGGGACGGTGCGCAGAATACCGAACAGCGAACCGACAAGAAACGCGATGATCCACGCCGTTATCGATAATGCCACGGTAACCTGAAAGCCGCTCCACAGCCAGCCAAGATAGGTGGTGTTGCCGAACGGGGCTTGTTGCAGGAAGATGCCCCAGTTCCAGTCTATTGACATAATAAACTCCAGAAAAAAGAGGGTAGCAGCGCTACCCTCGAAGATTGGTGAGAAGCTCTTTTTTCGCGCTGAGTGGGGAACGACCAATCAGCGTATATGTCTGTCCATGCTTCCCGACAATCGAGAGGGCAGGAGATCCCGCCCCTGTTGTTCTAATTAGTTAAGAGCCTTGTCATTTGGAGATTTGAACAGCGCTTTCATGTCGTCAGACAGTTCAAAGTTCATATTGAGATTTTTTGGTGGAATCGGGTTCTTAAACCACTTGTCGAACCATTTTTCCGCTTCGCCGGAGGTCTGCACCTGGGCGATAGTGTCATCGATCAGCTTTTTGAACTGCGGATCGTCTTTACGCAGCATGCAGCCGTAGGCTTCTTTGGACTGCGCGGTACCGACGATATCCCAGTTGTCTGGTTTCTTCGCCTTCGCACGTTCGCCCGCCAGCAGGGCGTCATCCATCATAAACGCGACGGCACGACCGCTTTCCAGCGTACGGAAGGAGTCGCCATGGTCTTTCGCGCTGATGATGCGCATATCCATTTTCTTCTCGTCGTTCAGCTTGTGCAGCAGGACTTCAGAAGTGGTACCGGAGGTCACAACGACCGCCTTGCCTTTCAGGTCCGCAAAATCTTTGATCGCGCCGCCCTTCTTGGTCAGCAGACGGGTGCCCACGACAAAGATGGTGTCAGAGAAGGCCGCCTGTTTTTGACGCTCGAGGTTGTTGGTGGTGGAACCACACTCGAAGTCAAAGGTGCCGTTTTGCAGCAGTGGAATACGGTTCTGTGAAGTGATTGGGATCAGCTTCACCTGCAGGTCAGGTTTGTTCAGCTTTTTCTTCACAGCTTCAACGATAGCGTTGGAGTAATCCTGTGAATAGCCCACGACTTTTTGCGTGTTGTCGTAGTAAGAGAACGGGACGGAAGATTCACGGTGGCCGACCACGATGACGCCGTTTTTGGCAATCTTGTCGAGAGTGCTACCTGCTGCCGGAGCGTCTTCAGCGTGAACCACGCCTGCGGACATTCCCATAACCAGCATTGCTGTGGCCAGTTTACGTAATTGCATACCCAACTCCTTTCTTATCAGCGCCAGTGACGCATAGATACCCATTGTGATGTTGTTATATCTCGCGCAATGCGAGGGCAGTGTTATGCAAGCTTGTTAACATTTAGTCTGGCTTAATGTAAAGATTTTGCTGCGTTATTGTTTATTTTTGCGAAGCGCGCCGCACCATTCAGAGGCAATAATCTCCCGTTGCACCGTTTCGGTGCTAGCGACGATCTACACTGGTGCGACAAGGTTGCACGTTAAGCCAGACAGCGTTTACGTGAATAAATAAAGCAACAGGCGTGCCAGAATTGAAGATTGGGAGGAAATTGCCGGGTAAGGCGCAGCCGCCACCCGGCATCAGAAGGCAAGATTATTTATGACGCTGACGCAGGCTCATCAGCACGGCGCCAAAGCCGAACAGCGCGGTCAGGATCCACAGCGGCCAGTTGCCGGTGCGGGCGTACGGCGTCAGGCCCGTGGTTGGCGTGACTTTGGTTGTCAGCACTTCACGGGTGAACTGCGGGATCATGGCCTGGATTTCGCCCTGCGGGCCAATCACGGCGGTGATGCCGTTATTGGTGCTACGCAGCAGTGGACGCGCCAGCTCCAGAGAACGCATGCGCGCCATCTGGAAGTGCTGCCACGGGCCGATTGATTTACCGAACCACGCATCGTTGGAGATGGTCAGCAGATAGTCGGTGTCCGGGCGGAAGTTATCGCGCACCTGCTCGCCGAGGATGATTTCGTAGCAGATGGCGGCCGTCAGGGCCAGACCGTGCGCGTGGAGCTGGGGCTGAACGTACGGACCGCGGCTGAAGGAGGACATCGGCAGGTCAAAGAACGGTGCCAGCGGACGCAAAATAGACTCCAGCGGCACAAATTCACCGAACGGCACGAGGTGGTTCTTGTTGTACCGGTCGGTGGAGTGGTAGCTGTATTCGCTGTCTTTGCCGAGCGTAATAATGGTGTTGTAGGTGTCGTAGCGGTTCTGCTGATTCAGACGCGCATCAACAATGCCGGTAATCAGGGTGCTGCCGCGCGCCACCAGCAGATCGTTCATCATGTTGAGGAACGGCTGCTGGTTAATTTCCAGATCGGGAATAGCGGATTCTGGCCAGATAATCAGCTGCGATTTGCCCATCACCTCTTCGGTGGCGTTGGCGTAGATCTTCAGCGTGTTCAGCAACTCTTTTTCGTCCCACTTCATGGACTGCGGGATATTCCCCTGCACCATGGAAACCTGCATGGCGCGCTCGGGCTCGGGCGTGAACCACTGGATATAGCGCAGCGGGAAGGGCAGGGCGAACAGCACCAGCGCTACAGCCAGCGGCTTCCAGCCGCGCGTGACCAGCGCCAGTACCAGCAGGCCGCTTACCACCATCAGCAGGAAGTTAATGGCTTCAACGCCCATTACCGGTGCCAGACCTTTCAGCGGGCCGTCAATCTGGCTGTAGCCGAACTGCAGCCACGGGAAGCCGGTCAGCACCCAGCCGCGGAGGAACTCGGTAATCTGCCAGACCACCGGCGCGGCAATGGCGACACGCAGCCAGGTGGTTTTAGGCCACAGGCGAGAGAGAATTCCGGCGAACAGACCGGTATAGAGCGAGAGATAGGCGGCGAGCAGGACGACCAGGAAGACGTTAACCGGCCCCGGCATCCCGCCAAACTGTGCGATGCTGACGTAGACCCAGTTAATGCCGGAGCCAAATAGCCCCAGCCCCCAGAAGTAGCCGATCGCAGCGGCCTGTATCGGACGACGATTCAGGGTTAACCCCTGAAGCCCCATCAGGGAGAGAATGGCCGCGGGCCAGATATCGTAAGGAGAAAAAGCCAGCGTACCGCTGGCTCCGAGTAACAGCGCCAGCAGCAAACGGACGCGCTGGCGTTCAAGCAATGGGGCAAATGCCATTTACATTAATCTTCCAGTTTTGGCACCGGTGAATCGTCCGGCGTTCTGACGTGAACCTGTATAATACGTCGGCTGTCGGCCATTGCCACTTTGAACTGGTAACCGTCGATGTCAACGGTCTCACCGCGCGCCGGAAGATGGCCAAAGGCCTGCATCACCAGCCCGCCAATGGTATCGACCTCTTCATCGCTGAAGTGGGTACCGAAGGCGTCGTTGAAATCTTCAATCGAGGCCAGCGCGCGCACGGTCCAGGTGTGGCGGCTAAGCTGACGGAAGTCGATATCTTCTTCTTCGTCGTACTCGTCTTCGATTTCGCCCACGATCAGCTCAAGAATATCTTCGATCGTGACAAGACCTGAGACACCGCCGAATTCATCAATAACAATCGCCATGTGGTAACGCTGAGAGCGAAACTCTTTCAGCATTCGATCCACACGTTTACTTTCCGGCACGACCACGGCCTGGCGTAACACTTTTTCCATGCTGAAGGCTTCGGCATCGCTGCGCATAAACGGCAGCAGATCTTTGGCCATCAAAATCCCTTCGATGTGATCTTTATCTTCGCTGATGACCGGGAAACGCGAGTGGGCGGATTCGATGATCACATCAAGGCACTCGTCCAGCGTCTGGTTACGTTTCAGGGTGATCATCTGCGAGCGGGGGATCATGATGTCGCGGACGCGCTGGTCGGCAATGTCCATGACCCCTTCGAGCATTTCGCGCGTATCTTCGTCGATAAGGTCGTTCTGCCCGGAATCACGAATCAGCTCCAGCAGTTCATCACGGTTTTTCGGCTCGCCGTGGAAAAGCTGGTTCAGAATGAGGGAGAAAAATCCCTTTTTACTGGTTGTCGTGTCGCTACTGTGTGAATTGTCGTCGCTCATGGCGTTTGTTAAGGGTTCTCTTGTTAGTTCAATGTTAACCGCCGCGCTATGTCCCTGCGCGGCGGCATGGTAGTCAGTAACTGACTATTCTTTCTCGGCAATGTACGGATCCTCATAGCCCAGAGCAAGCATTATCTCTGTCTCAAGGGACTCCATCTCTTCCGCTTCGTCATCTTCAATGTGGTCGTAGCCCAGCAGGTGCAGGCTGCCGTGTACCACCATATGCGCCCAGTGGGCTTCCAGCGGTTTCTGCTGCTCTTTGGCTTCCTGCTCAACCACCTGACGGCAGATGATCAGATCGCCCAGCAGCGGCATCTCAATACCCGGCGGCGCTTCGAACGGGAAAGAGAGCACGTTGGTTGGCTTATCTTTCCCGCGGTAGGTCAGGTTAAGCTCATGGCTTTCCGCTTCATCCACCAGGCGAATCGTGACTTCTGATTCTTCCTGAAACTGGGGGATTACCGCATCCAGCCATTTCTGAAACTGTGCCTCTTCTGGCATGCCGGAATTGTCTTCACATGCCAGCTGTAAATCGAGGATCACCTGACTCATTTCTGTTCTTGCTCCTGCGCTTCGCGCTTACGTTCCGCGGCCTGTTCGGCCCTGCGTTTTTGATCCGCCTCTTCCCAGGCTTCATAGGCGTTAACGATGCGCGCGACCACCGGGTGGCGAACGACGTCTTCACTGTGGAAGAAGTTAAAGCTAATTTCGTCTACCTCTGACAGCACCTCAATGGCGTGGCGCAGGCCTGATTTAGTGCTGCGCGGCAGGTCGATCTGGGTGACGTCACCGGTGATCACCGCTTTCGAGTTGAAGCCGATACGCGTCAGGAACATTTTCATCTGTTCGATGGTGGTGTTCTGGCTTTCATCGAGAATGATGAACGCGTCGTTGAGCGTGCGGCCGCGCATGTAGGCGAGCGGGGCCACTTCGATCACGTTACGTTCGATCAGCTTCTCCACTTTCTCGAAGCCGAGCATTTCAAACAGCGCGTCGTACAGCGGGCGCAAATAGGGGTCCACTTTCTGACTCAAATCGCCCGGCAGGAAGCCGAGTTTTTCACCCGCTTCAACGGCAGGACGGGTCAGCAGGATACGACGGATCTCCTGACGCTCCAGCGCATCCACCGCAGCGGCAACCGCCAGATAGGTTTTACCTGTACCCGCGGGACCCACGCCGAAGGTGATGTCATGGTCAAGAATGTTGGCGATGTACTGCGCCTGGTTCGGCGTACGCGGCTTGATGACGCCACGCTTGGTCTTGATATTGATCGCCTTGCCGTAGTCCGGCACGCTTTCCGCGCTCTGCTCAAGCACGCGCGCCTCTTTAATGGCGAGGTGGATCTGTTCCGGCTCGATATCCTGAATTTCGCCGCGCATCGGGGCGGTATCGACATACAGGCTGCGTAGAATATCTGCTGCCGCGTTGACGCAGATAGGGCGTCCGGTGAGTTTGAAATGGTTATCGCGACGATTGATTTCGATACCCAGACGTCGCTCCAGTTGTTTGATGTTGTCATCAAACGGCCCGCACAGGCTCAGCAGGCGAGCGTTGTCTGCGGGCTCAAGGCTAATTTCACGCGTATCTATGTTCAAACTGTTCCTCTTTAAATGGTTAACTGACCCGCTGCCACACGGCGCAATAGAACGGTCATTACCGAAATTATTCACGCCACAGAATAAAGGCGCAAGCGTTGCGGTAGATATTGGGGGTGATGAGAGGAAATACAAGGCCTGCCGAAGAGGCAGGCCTGAAGGATCAAGGCTGGTAAATCCCAACGCCAGAATCGTTTTCTTTGCGGGTACGAGAAATTACGGATTCCGGTGACTCGGCAATACGCAGGCCCATTTCGTCCTCGGTGCGTACCACCTTCGCGCGCAGCGAGTTGGTCAGCACTTCGACAATTTCGACGTCCACAAACTTACCGATCATGTCCGGGGTGCCTTCGAAGTTCACCACGCGGTTGTTCTCGGTACGACCGGACAGCTCCATGATGCTCTTGCGGGAAGTACCTTCCACCAGAATGCGCTGGACGGTGCCGAGCATACGGCGGCTCCAGGCGTTGGCCTGCTGGTTGATGCGTTCCTGAAGAATATACAGACGCTGCTTTTTCTCTTCTTCCGGCACGTCGTCAACCATGTCGGCCGCAGGCGTGCCAGGACGCGCTGAGAAGATGAAGCTGTAGCTGACGTCAAAGTTCACTTCACCGATGAGCTTCATGGTGCGCTCGAAGTCATCAGCGGTTTCGCCTGGGAAGCCGACGATAAAGTCAGAGCTAATCTGGATATCCGGGCGCGCTTCGCGCAGCTTGCGGATGGTGGATTTGTACTCCAGCACCGTATGCGGGCGGCCCATCAGGTTCAGCACGCGGTCAGAGCCGCACTGAATCGGCAGGTGCAGGAAGCTCACCAGCTCTGGCGTATCGCGATACACGTCAATGATGTCGTCGGTAAACTCCATCGGATGGCTGGTGGTAAAGCGAATACGGTCAATGCCGTCAATCGCGGCTACCAGGCGCAGCAGTTCGGCAAAGCTGCCGGTGGTGCCGTCGTAGTTCTCGCCGCGCCAGGCGTTAACGTTCTGGCCCAGCAGGTTCACTTCGCGAACGCCCTGCGCG
Source organism: Enterobacter cloacae complex sp. P17RS (assembly GCF_014895885.1). Classification (NCBI taxonomy): domain Bacteria; kingdom Pseudomonadati; phylum Pseudomonadota; class Gammaproteobacteria; order Enterobacterales; family Enterobacteriaceae; genus Enterobacter; species Enterobacter cloacae complex sp. P17RS. The sequence continues at coordinate 2,551 of NZ_JADBQK010000015.1, read as the reverse complement.
GCAAGCTGGGCAATTTCAAACAGAATGTCGTCCGCCGGGCGGCTGACCTCTTCACCGCGGGTGTAAGGCACCACGCAGTAGGTACAGTATTTGTTGCAGCCTTCCATGATCGAGACGAAGGCGGTCGGGCCATCGGCGCGCGGCTCTGGCAGACGGTCAAATTTCTCGATCTCCGGGAAGCTGACGTCAACGACCGGGCTACGGTTACCGCGAACCTGATTGATCATCTCCGGCAGGCGGTGCAGGGTCTGAGGACCAAAGACGATATCCACATACGGGGCTCTCTGGCGGATCAGCTTACCTTCCTGCGAGGCGACGCAGCCACCGACGCCAATGATCAGGTCCGGATTTTTCCGTTTAAGAAGCTTCCAGCGGCCTAACACATGAAAGACTTTTTCCTGTGCTTTTTCACGAATTGAACAGGTGTTCAGCAGCAGCACATCGGCTTCTTTCGCATTTTCAGTCAGCTGGTATCCGTGGGTGGTATCCAGCAGATCGGCCATCTTGGATGAATCGTATTCGTTCATCTGACAGCCCCAGGTTTTTATATGGAGTTTTTTAGTCATCGACTTGCTCAGCTCAGGATTGCAAGCCGCGTATTGTAATGCTTTGGTGGGGTTGTGACCAGTATGAAGGTTGTGTGTCTCAGGACCGCAAAAATCCGGTAAACTTAAGGGATTCTCCAATAAGGAAAATTGACCATGACACTCCAACACACCGAAGTTGCCGTTGTCGGCGGCGGTATGGTCGGCGGCGCGCTGGCGCTGGGGCTGGCGCAGCAGGGATTTGATGTAACCATTATTGAACAGGCGGCTCCCCCGGCATTCGATCCCGCCAGCAAACCGGACGTGCGCATTTCCGCCATCAGCGCGGCGTCCGTAGATCTGCTGCGCGGCCTGGGCGTCTGGGAGGCGGTGCAGGCGATGCGCGCGCACCCTTACAGCCGCCTTGAAACCTGGGAGTGGGAAAATGCCCATGTGTCGTTTGACGCCGCCGAGCTGAAGCTGCCGCGCCTGGGCTATATGGTGGAAAACAACGTGCTCCAGCTGGCGCTCTGGCAGGCGCTGGAGGCACATCCGAAGGTGACGCTGCGTATGCCTGCGTCACTTAAGGCACTGCATCCTCATGAAAGCGGCTATTTGCTGACGCTCGACAGCGGCGATGAACTGGCCGTGAAGCTGGTCGTCGGGGCCGATGGCGCTAACTCGCAGGTCAGGGAGATGGCGGGTATTGGGGTTCATGCCTGGCAATATCAGCAATCCTGCATGTTAATCACCGTTCAGTGTGAGAATGCGCCGGGCGAAAGCACCTGGCAGCACTTTACGCCGAACGGCCCGCATGCATTCTTGCCGCTGTTTGATAACTGGGCTTCGCTGGTGTGGTACGACAAACCGGCGCGCATTCGCCAGCTGCAGGGGCTGTCGATGGAGCAGCTGCAGCGCGAGATCCTGCTTCACTTCCCGAGCCGCCTTGGCAACGTGACGCCAGTCACCGCAGGTGCATTCCCGCTCACGCGCCGTCATGCTTTACAGTATGCCCGAGAAGGGCTGGCGCTGGTGGGCGATGCGGCACACACTATCCACCCGCTGGCGGGGCAGGGAGTCAATCTTGGATACCGTGACGTCGATGCGTTACTGGACGTGCTGGGCAACGCACGCGCTCACGCGGAAGCCTGGGCCAGCCATCAGGTACTGAAGCGCTACCAGACGCGCCGTATGGCGGATAACTTCATCATGCAGTCAGGGATGGATCTGTTCTATGCCGGTTTCAGCAATGACCTGGCCCCGGTGCGCATTCTGCGTAACATTGGCTTAATGGCGGCAGAGCGTGCCGGTGGGCTGAAGCGTCAGGCGCTGAAATACGCCCTCGGACTCTAATCTTAATTCCCTCTCCCGTGGGAGAGGGGTAGGGTGAGGGCATCAGGCCGCACTATTCTGAGCAACAAAAACAAAAAAGCCCGCAGAGCGGGCTTGTTTGTTTTAAGTGGCTGGGGTGCAGGGATTCGAACCCCGGAATGCTGGTATCAGAAACCAGAGCCTTACCGCTTGGCGACACCCCAATTGCGTTAAACAGACTGCTTAACGACTTTTAAATTGGCTGGGGTACGAGGATTCGAACCTCGGAATGCCGGAATCAGAATCCGGTGCCTTACCGCTTGGC
>NZ_JADBQK010000015.1:0-155 GCF_014895885.1 Enterobacter cloacae complex sp. P17RS | reverse complement strand
TACCGCTTGGCGATACCCCATCCGTGCAACGCTTACCCGGGAATGGTGCGGGAGGCGAGACTTGAACTCGCACACCTTGCGGCGCCAGAACCTAAATCTGGTGCGTCTACCAATTTCGCCACTCCCGCAAAAAGATGGTGGCTACGACGGGATTC